>JBIOYE010000162.1:0-4581 GCA_044870015.1 Candidatus Zixiibacteriota bacterium | reverse complement strand
GGACGGGAATAATCATAGATAAAAGTAAAAACAGCTCAGCATGCTCTTTAACGTGGGACTGGACAAAGATGGCACATTTATTGGGGTCTAAGCCGCTGGCTAAATAATCCACTGCCATCTGGAAGATTCGCTCTTTTAAATCCTGGGTATGGTCGAAATCGGAAGTCAGAGAGTGCCAGTCCACAATACACAGATACATTTCATAGTTATCCTGCAAAGAAACCCAGTTGCGTAAAGCCCCCTCTAAATTCCCCAAGTGAAGTTTGCCGGTGGGCTGCATCCCCGATAAAACGATGGGCTTACCCAAGAACCCGCTCCTTAAGTTCTAATCCAGAAATAGATACCTCCTCCAGCGGTCATCTGAAATCCCGATGAAATGCTGGATAAAAGTAATCTGGTTGGGTCTCTTGGGGACTTTCAGAAGCTTAAAGCCGGCTTTTTCCGGAGCCCGGTCTCCTTTGAGATTATTACATTTGATACAGGCGCAGACTAAATTTTCCCAGGTGTCTTTACCGCCGTAGATTTTGGGAACCACATGGTCCACGGTCATGGGAGCCCGGGTTTCAGAACAGTATTGGCATCTATGCCCATCCCGCTTGATGATATTTTTCCGGGACAAAATAATGTTCTTAGGTGGAACCTTGACATAGAAATCTAATTTGACCACGCTGGGGACCGGAATAAAGGTGGAGATAGACCGAACCCTGACCCCGTCGTTATTTTCCACAATCTCGGCTTTCCCCAAAAATACCAGAACCACCGCTCGCCTCACCGAGCAGACCGAGAGCGGCTCATAGTTTCTATTTAAGACTAAAACCGGCTGATTCAGTAAACTCATATCTAATCTCTTATAGCTAAATAATTTATCGTCAAAAAACTTTTTGTCAACCCTTTTCATCCAAAGAAAAAAGCCGAGAGACGCCCGGCTTTAATCTAATATGATAGAATATTAGAGATAACTTGAACTTTTTGTTACTCTTAATTGTTATATTTCTCTTACTACTGAAGACCGATCACCCCTTCAAGATTTTACGGTAGTCGTTTTTACCGGACAATATCTCTAAAGCTTTTTTGATTCTGGTGTCACCTTTCAGAACCACCTCTTCGTAGTAACCCTTTTCCCCGTAAAGTTTGGTCAATACATCCCGTTTGATAGAGCGTTTGATGTATTCCTTGCTTTTATCGAAATCCAGTTCCTTATTGTGCGCAATTAATTCCCTTAAGCTGGCTAAAGCAGATTGGTAAAACTCCAGTTTCTCTTCTTTTTTAACCACCTCTTCCAGGGTGTCTAAATAAATCTCCTCCGGAGTCTTGTAATCGAATTTTTTATCCTTAATAAATTCCTTGAATTCCGCTAAAACCTGCTCATCTGCTTCAAAAGTTTTGGGTATATCTTTGTGATTGGAGGTGTATTTCACCGCAAAATCAAAAAAGAGCTGTTTTCTTTCTAGGTTTATTTCCATGGGCTGAAGCAGCTCGTTACTGAGAACGACATCGGGCACAATGCCTCCGCCCCCGTAAACTATCCTGCCGGCGTTGGTAAAGAACATGGCTGGAGCTTCCTCGGTGCTGGAGGTATCCGGTTCCCCACTCTCTTCTTCCAAGAAAAGATCGGAGTTTTTCTTGGATCTTTCCGGCTTCTGGATACATCGGCCGCTGGGAATGTAATATTTGGCGGTGGTCAGTTTTAGGGTGATTTCGTCAGACATTTCATACAGTTGCTGTACTAATCCTTTTCCAAAAGTGGTATCACCGATTACTACTCCTCTATCCCAATCCTGGATGGCGCCGGCCACTATTTCAGAGGCCGAAGCAGTTTGGCCATCCACCAAGACCACCAACGGCCCTTCGGAATAAACCGGCTCACCCTGGGAGAAGAATTTTTTCTCCTGGTCGTCGGTGCGACCCTGGGTATAAACCAGGAGTTTATTCTTGCCTAAAAACAGACTGGCTACCTGAACTGCCTGATTTAAAAGTCCTCCCCCGTTCCAGCGCAAATCGAAAATCAGTCCGTCAATATTTTGCTCTTTCAAGCCCTGGATGGCCTCTTTCAATTCTTTGGTAGCATCTTCCGAAAAAGTGGAAAGTCGCACATAGCCTATCTTACCCTGGGGTGAAGGGATTACACCATAAAAAGGGACTGACTTGAGTTGAATCACATCCCGTTTAATTTTATATTCCAGACCCTCACCAGAGCCCTCTCTTTGAATTTTCAAAATCACTTCCGTCCCCTTGGGTCCTCTCATCAGACGGGAGGCATCCTCGGTGGTCATTCCCTTGGTGGGCTTGCCATCGATTTCAACTATCCGGTCTCCGGCCTGAATCCCCATTCTAAAAGCCGGGGTTCCTTCCATCGGCGATATTACAGTTATCCATCCATCCCGGCTGTCTATGGACATTCCCAACCCTTCATATTTACCGTGGGTAGATTCCATTAATCTGTCATAGGCCTTTTTCTCCAGCATATCCGAAAAGGGATCCAGAACCTCTAACATCCCCTTGATACCGGCATAAATCATTTTCTTGGGGTCGACCTCTTCTACATATTTGGAATTGATGTGCCAGGCGATATTATCAAAAAGCTTGGCATAAGAATAGATATTTCCCGGGGTGGCTTCGGATGTCGTGGAAATTACCACACCTTTAGGGTCAGCCTGGGTCTGTCCGACTACCCAGATGACCACTAAAACCACCAAGGCCAAAAAGACTATTCCTAAACCGGAAAACCTTCTAAAATTGAACCTGCTCATCTTTCCTCCAGGCTGTCTAAAATTCGGTTTTTATGTTCATTTTTTGAGCATCGCTTTTTATAGCGTTCTATAATTATGATACGTTTTTTCATTTCAAATTTAATAAAAATTTGTAGTTTGTCAATATGCTAAATTGGCTGAAAGCCTTTATTTTTAGGGCTAAATTTGGAGGGTTCTTTTTTGGGTTAAAATAATGCCCTGCCAAGGATTGCTTAAGCATGACAAAAGGGAATCTTTTACTCACACTGTTTAGACAAAAGACCGGACAGAAAGTTTACTTTAGCTGTTGAAAAACTCAGCTACGCTGTGGCTTATTCTGGCTTAGTCTTTTTCTTGGACTTTGCTTCCTTAGGAGTGGGTTTCGGCTTTTCTTTGGTTTCCAGGCGGTCATCTATGCCGTTTTTATTTTTGTCAATGAAATAATCATAATCTTCTTTGATGGTTTTTTTGATTTTTTGAGCATCCGGCTCTGGGGACTTTTTCTCTGCTTTGAGGTTCTCTTCCCTTATCGACTTATCCGGCTGGCCCTGGGGTTGAGACTTGGTCTCAGGGGGAGTTTTCTCTTTACCGGTATCCCCCTGAGACACCTTCTCTTTAGACCCTGGCTGGTTCTGACTCTTTTTGACTCGGTCAATCCCCCAGCTGGTGGAGGTCAATCCCAGTATTAAGCCGGTCAGGCAGATTATCTTCAAAATTCTCTTGGTGGTTCTCATATGTATACACCTCATCTGTGCCAAAAGTCAGCTTGGCTACCTGTTCTTACCTTTGCCTTTAGGGTTGTCTTTTTGAATTTTAGACCCTTTATCTCCGGATTTGGAAGATTCCTTGGAACCTTCAGATCTGGGAGCATTAAGCTTAACCGGTTGGTCCGCTTTCTTAGTCTTTGAAACAGACCCCTCCTGAGATTTTTTCTTCTCAACTTTTTGAACCTTGTACTCTTCGGTCTGTTTTACTTTTCCGGGTTTGTAATCCTGATGGGAGTTCTCCGATTTTATGCTCTTCTTCTGAATTACACCACCGCCATCCGAATTATCATCTCTTTTTTCAGCATTAGAATTCTTATTTTGTACTTCTCCGGAATAATCAATTACCTGTCTTTTCTGTTTTTGAATTACACTTTGGTCACCGGGGTTCTCCTCTTTCTTTCCGGCTTTGAAATTCTTATTCTGAATCTGACCGGGACTGTCCGTTATTGTCTTTTCCTGCTTTTGAATGATGACTCCTCCGCCGGAATTATCATCTCCATAGAGAGTCCGACCCGGTTTCTTTTGAAACTTATCCGGATAGTTAATCAGGTTTTTACCCGGTTTACCGTCATTTCGGCCAGACTTGGAAAATTTATCGTCAGCCTGAAACTGAGGAGAATCCTCTTTCCAGTATTTCACATTCTGTTTGTAAGCTTTATCCTGAGTGAGTTTTTTCAATTCACCGGCTTTCAAGGGCTGTACTTCTTTCCTTACTATGGTTTTGTCTGACCACTGACGGTAATCTTTGGGTTTAAAGCGGTCGTTGTAAAATTTGACCCTTTTGTAAGGTGACACATTTACCACCAATTTTTGCTTGGCATAGACATGGAAATAGTCGCGGTAAATAACTTGGTGGTGGTAGATAATGCTCACATAATGTCTGCCTATAAGAAAGTGGGGCAGGAATAAAGGACAGTAGCCGTAAAAGATTCCATTAATGTAAACCGCTGCTCCATACGGGTAATCAAAATAAAAGGACCCATAGGAACCGTAATAAGGATAACCGTAATATCCTGGATAAGTATAGTAAGAACGGGGATGACGGTATTTGACGGTAAAATAAGTTGCATCTATTGAAAAATTGT
>JBIOYE010000161.1:0-2489 GCA_044870015.1 Candidatus Zixiibacteriota bacterium | reverse complement strand
TATGGGAGTCGATGATGGTCTGCAAAGCCCTTTTGTAACCGGCGTCGATAGCGGCCCGGATAGTTTTTCCGGTGCGGAGTTCTTCCCGGACTCTTTCAAAAATCAAAACGTTGGAATCCACCGACATACCCATGGTCAAAATTATTCCGGCAATACCGGGCAGAGTCAAAGTAGCGTGAAAAGCGGCCAAGACCGCCATCAAGAATAAAACGTTCAGCATCAGAGCAAAATCTGCAATTACTCCGGAAAGTCTATAATAAATCGCCATAAATAAAATCACTGCCAGAGCACCGATTATAGAGGAGAGCAAACCTTTTTGAATTGAATCTTGCCCTAAGGAGGGACCAATCACCCGGCTTTCTACAATTTTCACCGGAGCGGGCAGAGCACCAGCCCGCAGAACCACCGCTAAATCCTGGGCTTCTTCAAATTTGGCGTTTCCTAATTCAATCTGACCCCGGTCCCTGATTTTCGACTGAATTATGGGGGCTGATTCAACTTTTCCATCCAGAACTATAGCCAGCGGTTTTCCTATGTTGGCGCCGGTCAGGGCGGCAAAAAGTCTCCCCCCTTCTTTGGTCAATTGAAAATTTACAATCGGTCTGCGAAACTGATCGAAGCTGGGGGTAGCATCAGTTAAATACTTCCCGGAAAGCTCCACTTGTTTTCTCACCGCATACAGAAACATATAATTTATGCCTCTGTCTGTTATAGTTCTGGTAGACCAAGCCAACTCTATATCTTCCGGAATTAAGGCCTTGACCTCCGGTTTTTCCAGAATCTGTTTGACTTTGGGGGCATCTCCTTCTTCTATCCGATAGGAATATCCTTCTTGAGAAACCGGTTCTAGTAATGCCGTAAAAGGGCGGCTGGAGAGTTCTTGGTCAGCAGCTGTTTCTGACACAGTATCACCCTTTGCTCCGGTATCGGTTTTGGGACCGGTAAAAAGTTCGGTCAAACTTTTTTCTTCCTGGGTTTTGGATTTGGCGGAGGTATCCGAAGGAGACTTTTTATCTGTGGTTTTTCCCTTTTCTGCCTGACCAGCTAAAAGGGCATCAATTTGATTGAAAAGCTGGCGGATCCGTTCCGGCTCGGCTAAAAGTTTGAATTCCAGCTGGGCGGTTCGGCCGATTAACTGTTTGGCTCTTTCGACATCCTGCAGTCCGGGCAACTCCACGATAATCCGGTCTGTTCCGGCTTTCTGAATAATCGGTTCGGTCACCCCGAACTGGTCCACCCGGTTGCGGATAATCTCCAGAGCTCTTTCCTGGGCATCTGCGGCCTCTTCCGGCTTTAATTTGGATTTATCCACTTCCAGTACCACATACATTCCCCCTTTTAAATCCAGACCCAATTTGATGGCTCTTTTTTCCAGTGAAACTATTTTAGCCGGGTCTTCCTGGACTAATTTTTCCCGCTCGGATAGAGGCATGGTCCAGAGTTTGAGCGTGGCGGATAAATACCACAAAGAAGCGATGGTCAAGAAGGCCACCAGCCCCATCATCCAGGCTTGCCCTTTTCTCATATTCTTTTCTTTCTATCCGAAATTGACATTTTAGTTGAAAAATTAAGTTTTCAATATAACAATAGATTTGTTTTTGTCAACCATACTTAAGTGATTTTTCCACTGACTTGGGGTTGTAATAAAATTAGATTTCTGGCTGTCAAAAAACTCGTTTTGCCTTGTAACTTATTGTTAAAAAATAAATTAACTGATTTAATGCACCGCCTCAAATATTTGCTTGACAAATCTGTCAAAAACATTTATCTATTTAAAACCTAATCAGTAACATTTCTTAAAAAATTTCCTATGCCTTTTGAGAAACAAAACATCTGGATTTATAACAAGAGATGGGATTTAACTTTTCTTATCCTGTCGGCCGCTTTGGTTCCCATTCCCTTAATTTTGGGCGGCTATTTCGGATTTACCCGAACCACGATTAATATTTTAGTCTCTCTTTTAGTAGGTGGTCCCCACGTCTATGCCACCTTCACCCGCACTCTGATGGACAAAAATTTCACCAAAAAGCATGCTCTGTTTTTATTTCCCATGGTGATAATTTTGCCGGTGGGGGTGGTTTATTTAGCGATAAATTCTTTGACCATTCTTCTGACGGTTTTCTTTTTCTGGGCATCGGTGCATGTGCTGCATCAGATTGCCTATATCGCGGATGTTTACGATGGCAAGAGGGCTAAACCGATTCCGGTCTGGTCTAAAGCTCTGGATTATTTGGTTCTCTTTTCAAGTTTATACCCGGTGGCTAGCTGGAAGCTGATTGCCGGGCAGTTTAATATCGGAAAAATTACTCTGGTTTTACCGCCATTCTTAAGGCAGGAGTGGGTAGCTATTTTAGCCAACGTCGGTTTCTTTGTGCTGTTGGGCTTGTTTATTATCCGGTCTGTCTGGGAATGGAGAAACGGGACTCTGCTTTTACCTAAATTTCTGCTGATGTCTATTACTCTTTTTATATCCTATAATCTTCCTTATT
>JBIOYE010000160.1:0-27612 GCA_044870015.1 Candidatus Zixiibacteriota bacterium | reverse complement strand
GAGGAAGTGGAACTGTTCGACATTTACCGCGGAGACCCGGTTCCAGAAGGTAAAAAGAGCCTGGCTTATGCCATCTGCTACCGCTCCAGTTCTAAGACCCTGACTGATGCGGAAGTAGATGAAATTCATAGAAGAATTATCAACGACTTAAAGCAATACTTTAGAGCAGAAATCAGAAGTTGAAAGTAAGTGAAAAAGGTTAAGTCAAATTAAAATCAGGGTTTAAACTTTAAAATAGTTCGATAGGTCAACTTTGTCCCTCGGGATAGTCAACTACGTTGACTTATTGACCTCCCTTACATTTATAGGGACAAGCTCACCATAAGTAAAGGAGTTCAAAATGAATCTGAGGACTTTTGATAAATTGGAAGACAGATTGAATAAATTAGTAGCCACTTTAGATAAACTCAACTCCAAAAATAGACAAATCTCCCAGGGGCAGGCTGAAGTTTTTGGCAAAGTTTCCGAGTATCAGAAAGATAGACAAAATTTAGCCCAGGAAGTAGAAAAATTAAAAATCGCTAAGCTCAGGGCTGAAAATCAGCATAAGAACCAGAAGGGACAAATCAAAAGGAGGATCGAAAGCTTGCTTTCCAAGCTTGAAGTTTTGGAAAAATAAAACGTAATAATACTTGACAAGTAAGTTTGAGGATGGTAATTTGAAATAGAGGTAAAATCAACTGTTTTTTAACCATAAACTTTAAACAGAAAACACAAACAAAAGACAAACAAATAAGGTCATAATAAAAACCCCTAAGTGGGTTAGAATAAACAGCTAACTATTCCAAAAAATCAATATGTCTTTAAATAAAGCTACCATAAAAGTCCATATATATGGTGAGGATTATCCTATAAAAAGTGAAGCCGATATCACTTACGTAGAAAAAGTTGCCCTATATGTCGATAAAAAGATGAAAGAAGTAGCCGAAAAATTGCCCCAATATTCACCAACCAGAGTGGCGGTTTTGGCCGCTTTGAACATCGCCGATGAGCTGTACAAGGAAAGAGATGAAAAGGAAAAGCAACTTTCGGAGGTGGAGAAAAAGGCTTCTCATTTATTGGAATGGTTAGATCATAAATTAGAAGAAGTAGAGTTATAAAAATAGATTAAAGGGTTAATAGCCCTATTCTGCCCACTTAAATTAGTTGGGTTTTTCCTCCCCGCAATAGCGGAGGGAGACTAATTCAAGTGGGTTTTTTATTGGTGTAACTTAGATTACGGTTCGACAAGCTCACCGTCTTGAGCATGGTCGAAAGAAGGAGGAGAAAATGACAAACATGATTTGGGTTGGAATAGCGGTTGGAATAGGTTTGGTGGCGTTCGGTTTGGGCTGGGTCATCAGCCGCCGGGTAGGAGAGACCCGCTTAGCCAAAATAGAACAATGGGGCAAAAAAATCATCCAGGAAGCGGAAAAAGAGGCGGAGATAAAGAAAAAAGAAGCCATTTTGGAAGCCAAAGATGAATGGTACAAAGCCAAGCTGAATTTCGAGCGGGAGATGCAGAATAAGAAGATGGAGATGCAGAAAATCGAAAAGAGATTACAGGAAAAGGAGCTGAACTTAGATCGCAAAGTAGATATTCTTAACAAAAAGGACCGGGAAATTCTCAACCGGGAGAAAGTGCTTCAGGCCAAAGAGAAGGCGGTTAAAACCAGAGAGGATGATCTGGAAAGATTGATTGCGGACCAGAATCTGATGTTAGAGAAAATCGCCCAGATGACCCAGGAGGAAGCCAAAAGACAGCTGATTGAAAATTTAGAATCCCAGGCCCGGCAGGAGGCGGCTCAGCTAATAAAAGAGATCAAAGAGCAGGCCGAGCAGAATGCGGACCGGGAAGCCAAGAATATTATCATCTCGGCTATTCAACGCTGTGCGGCAGAGCATACGGTTGAAACCACAGTTTCCGTAGTCACCCTACCCAATGATGAGATGAAGGGTAGAATTATCGGCCGAGAAGGAAGAAATATCCGCTCTTTTGAGACCGCCACCGGAGTGGATGTAATAGTGGACGATACCCCGGAGGCCGTGATTTTATCCGGATTTGACCCAATTCGCCGGGAAATTGCCAGGATGGCTATGGAAAAACTTATTCTGGATGGCAGGATTCATCCGGCCCGAATCGAAGAGGTGGTAGCCAAAACTGAAAAGGAGATGGAGAACATAATCAGAGAATCCGGAGAGCAGGCCTGTTTTGAAGTAGGAATTCATAACATGCATCCGGAGTTAATAAAGCTTTTAGGTAAACTAAATTACCGCACCAGCTACGGTCAGAATGTTCTGCAGCATACCAAAGAGGTGGCAATTTTAGCCGGACTTTTAGCAGCCGAGTTAGGCTTAGACCCTAATATTGCCAAGAGGTCGGCACTTTTGCATGATGTCGGAAAAGCTTTAGACCGCAATACCGAAGGAACTCATATCCAATTAGGAGCTGAAGTAGCCGGAAAATATGGAGAAGAACAGCTGGTGGTAAATGCCATCGCTTCCCACCATGGGGATGTGCCTTTTGAATCACCTTATCCTATACTGATTCAGGCGGCCGACGCTATCTCCGGTTCCCGTCCGGGTGCCAGAAGAGAGTCATTGGAAAATTATATTAAGAGATTAGAGAAATTAGAAGAGATTGCCTATTCTTTCAAAGGGGTCTCTAAGTCTTATGCTATCCAGGCCGGCAGGGAAATCAGGGTGATTGTGGAGCATTCGGAAATAAATGATGAGCAAGCCAAGGATTTGGCCGGTCAGGTTGCTCAAAAGATTCAGGCCGAGGTGGAATATCCGGGGCAGATTAAGGTGACTGTTATCCGAGAGACTAGAGCGGTGGATTATGCCAAGTAATTCGTGGACAATAACTGGATTGTGGAAAGATATTGCAATTGTAAATTAAATCAGTTTAGATTATATTTTTTTGGCAGAAAATGTTTCCGAGACCAATCCGCCAAAGGCGGACTTAGAACGGAGTTTAGTTGGTAATTTTATTCATCGCCGACATAATGGGAAAGCCGGGCCGCTACGCGGTAGCCACTCTGCTTACCCCTTTGAAGAAAAAATATACGGTTGATTTTGTCATAGCCAATGTAGAAAATGCCGCCGGCGGTTTCGGTGTCACCAAAGAAATAGCCCACAAGATTTTTCATTACGGAGTGGATTGCCAGACCAACGGCAATCATGTCTGGGATCGCAGAGAGCTATTAGAATTCATAGGGCAGACCCCTAATATGTTAAGACCGGCCAATTTTCCTCCGGGAACTCCGGGGTCCGGTTCCGGTCTCTTCAAAACCAAATCCGGTATCAACATCGGCGTCATAAATCTGCAGGGAAGAATTTTTATGGCTCAGCTGGATTGCCCTTTCAGAGCGGCTGATAAAGAGATTGAAAAATTAAAATCCGAAACCAATGTAATCGTTGTCGATTTCCATGCCGAAGCCACTTCCGAAAAACAAGCCCTGGGCTGGTATTTGGACGGCAGAGTTTCGGCTGTATTAGGAACACATACCCATGTCCAAACCGCGGATGAAACCATTTTACCCAACGGAACCGCTTATATCACGGATGCCGGCATGACCGGTCCGCATCATTCGGTAATCGGGATAAACAAAGAGGATGCCTTGGAAAGATTTGTCAAACAGCTGCCCCGCCGGTTTTCGGTGGCTGACAAAGATATTAAATTAAGCGCCATACTTTTGGAAATCGATGAAAAGAGCGGTGAGGCCAAAAAAATTGAGAGGTTACGAATCGATGTTCCCAAAGCCCAGACTGATGAAGTAAGAGAAGAAGCCTACTTATCGGAGGAGGAAGAAGATCGCTAAGATAATTGACGGGAGAAAAATTGCTCAAGAGATAAAAAATGAATTAAAATCAAAAGTCGAGGCTCTAAAGCGTCAGGGAATTGTTCCCGGTTTAGCAGCTGTAATTGTAGGAGATAACCCAGCTTCAGCCATTTATGTCCGCAACAAAGCCAAGGCCTGCCAGGAATTGGGATTGAATTCGGCAGTAATCCAGTTGCCTGAGTCAACTACAGAAAAAGAGCTTATCCGCAAAGTTTTAGAATTGAACCAAAACAGAAAAATCCATGGAATCTTAGTCCAGTCACCTTTGCCGGAACATATAAATCAGTTTAATATTTTTTCCACAGTCGATAGAAACAAAGATGTGGACGGGTTTCACCCCTACAACTTAGGAATGTTATTTTTAGGGACACCGATTTTTGTTCCCTGCACCCCCTTAGGGATTCAGGAACTGCTTATGCGGTCCGGCCATGACCCCGGAGGAAAAAATGTAGTGATATTGGGTAGGGGAAATATTGTAGGAAAACCATTGGCCGCCCTTCTGGTCCAAAAAGCCAAAGGAGCGGATGCTACGGTGACCATCTGTCACCGAGGAACCAGCAATTTGCCGAAAGTTACCAGAACTGGAGATATTTTGGTGGTAGCTATCGGACAGCCTCAATTTGTCACGGGAGATATGGTCAAACCTGGGGCGGTGGTCATAGATGTCGGAATTAATTCGATTCCGGATCCGGCCTCCGCTAAAAGTAAAATAGTAGGGGATGTGGATTTTGAAGAGGTAAGCAAAATTGCTTCTGCCATAACTCCGGTTCCGGGAGGAGTCGGACCCATGACCATTGCCATGCTTCTGAATAACACCATCAAAGCGGCCGAGATTCAAAACAGCATCAAAGATTAATTTTGTTTGAGAATTATTCCTCTTGAGTTTGAACCAAAGTCAGAATAACTTTTCCAGATAAGATTTGACAAGCCAGTTGCGGCTGACTTATATTTTAAAAAAATCTAACGATTATGGAAAATTTAACAGAACAGATTAAAATATATACGGTCTCCGAAATTACCCGCGAGGTAAAAGCTCTTTTAGAGATTAATTTACCTACTCTCTGGATCGAAGGAGAAATTTCCAATTTTATCCATCATTCTTCCGGTCACCGCTATTTTACTTTAAAAGATGAAAATGCTCAAATAAAATGCGTTTTGTGGAGAGATATCGGTGACTTTCTCAATTTTGATATAGAAGACGGGATGAAAGTGGTTGCCTACGGCAATATTTCCCTGTATGAAAAGCAGGGGCAGTATCAACTTTATGTGGAAGATATTGTTCCGGCTGGATTAGGAAAATTGGAATTGGCGTTCAGGCAGCTGAAAGAAAAACTGTTTAAAGAAGGGTTTTTCGAGGAAGAGCATAAAAAACCACTACCGGAATTTCCTCAAACTATCGGAATAGTAACTTCTCCCACCGGTGCCGCTATCCAAGATATGATTAAAATTCTCCATCGCAGAATGCCTTCAGTTGAAATAATTTTAAATCCGGTAAGAGTACAGGGAGAAGGAGCCAGCTGGGAGATTGCCCAAGCTATCACGGATTTTAATCAATTTCAAAATGTGGACGTAATAATCACAGGCAGAGGAGGCGGTTCCTTGGAAGATTTATGGGCTTTCAATGAAGAGATAGTGGCCAGAGCCATTTATGCCTCCGAAATACCTGTGGTATCCGCGGTCGGACATGAAATTGATTTTACCATTGCAGACTTGGTGGCTGATTTGAGAGCACCGACTCCATCAGCTGCCGCTGAATTAGTGGTCAAAGACAGAAGAGAAATTCTCTCTCAAATAAAAAACTTAATCAAAAGTTCAATAGAATATCAGCTGGCACAAATTGCAGAAGCAAAAATCAGAGTAAAAACAGCAGTAGAAAGTTACGGTATGAAAAGACCCTGGGATATTTTGACTCAAAAAGGTCAAAGAATTGATGAACTTTTGAAAAAAATGGGGTGGCTGGTAAATCAAAGCCTAAAAAATTCCAAGCAAAATTTAGCCACTGTGATGGGAAAGTTAAATGCCTTGTCGCCTCTGTCAATTCTGGAAAGAGGTTATAGTGTCTGTTACAAACTGCCAGATTTAAAGTTAATCAAAGATGTAAGCAAGCTAAAATTGGAAGATTCGGTCGAGGTTCGTCTGCATAAAGGAAAATTTAAAAGCAAAGTAGAAAAAATTGAGAAAAGCTGGTAAATATGAAACAGAAAAGCAGCTTTGAAAAGGCCTTGAATCGTTTAGAAGAAATTGTGAGTCAATTAGAATCGGGAGATTTATCTTTAGACCAGTCTTTAAAAATCTTTCAGGAAGGAATAGAGCTGTCCCGCATCTGCACCAAAAAATTGAGCGAAGCAGAAAGCAAAGTCAAGAAATTAATCAAAACCGGTTCTGGGAAATTCAAATTGGAAGATTTGGAAATAGAAGATAAGGAAGAATGAATTTAGAGAAATATTTAGTGGGCAAAAGAAAAATTATTGAAAAGGCATTGGAAAATTATCTGCCTGCCTCTAATCAAAAACCGCAAGTGTTGTCCCGGGCTTTGCGCTATGCGGTTTTAGGGGGCGGGAAAAGATTACGACCCATTCTAGTAATAGCCGCCGCTGAACAGATAAATGGCAACACGCCCCAGGCCGTTCCAGCCGCCTGCGCTATCGAGCTTTTACATGCCTTTTCTCTGATACATGATGACCTGCCTTGTATCGATAACGACGATTTAAGAAGGGGAAGACCGACCCTGCACAAAATTTACGGAGAAGGGATTGCCGTCTTGGCCGGAGATGCTTTGATGGCTCTGGCTTTTCAACTTTTGGCCCAGACCGGAAACTTGCAAGTTTTATCCGAAGTGGCCCAAGCCATAGGCAGACAAGGAATGATTGGGGGTCAAATCGCTGATTTGGAAGCGGAGGGAAAGAAAATAAAATTAAGCCAGCTGGAGTTCATTCACAAAAATAAAACCGCGGCCTTGATCAAAGCCTCCATCAGGGCCGGCGCCATTTTAGGTGGAGCAGATTCCCAGAAATTAAAAATCCTTTCAAACTACGGAGAAAAAATAGGGCTGGCTTTTCAGATTTCAGATGATATCTTAAATGTGGAAGGGAAAGAGGAAAAAATAGGAAAAAAAGTGGGCTCGGATAATTTGAAGAAAAAAGCCACTTATCCTAAAATTGTGGGGCTTAAAAATTCCAAAATCATGGCCCGCAAATTAACCCGGGAAGCCCAAGCCAGTTTAAAAAATTTATCCAACGGGAAAATTTTGCAGGAGTTAGCCGACTATTTACTTTCCAGAATAAAATGAAAAAAATCGGGGCCATTGCCAATATCAAAAGACCAAAAGCGGTGGAGATGTTGGAGAGAATTTCCAGCTGGTGCGATATAAACCAAATCGAAATCACTTTCAACCAGGAGGCGGCCGAATTTTTAAGCTCCAACTCCTCGGTGAAGATAAAAAATAAATCAGTCGCCAAGGAAGATTTGTGGGCAAGCTCTGATATAATTTTAGCCCTGGGAGGTGACGGAACTATCCTGACTACTGCCAGAGCCGTGGCTGACCACAAGACACCCATTTTGGGAATCAATCTGGGTGGCTTGGGTTTTATGACGCAGATTCAGACCGCCGACATAGAAAACGCGTTGAGCAGAATCAAGAATAAAGATTTTAAAATAGAAGAAAGAATGGTCTTGCAGGCCTCTTTTGCTCACAACCATCATTGGTATGCCCTCAACGAGGTGGTAATCGAGAAAGGGGGAATATCACGCTTAATAAATTTGCACATTTCTAACAATAAAGAATTTGTGGGCTCTTTTTCGGCAGACGGATTAATTATTGCCACTCCCACTGGGTCCACCGCTCATTCGATGTCAGCCGGAGGGCCAATAGTAAATCCTAAAATGGCAGCCATAATTTTATCCCCCATCTGCCCCCAGAGTTTGGCGGTCAGACCGATTATTTTTCCGGCAGATGAAACTATAAAAATTAAAGTAGAAACCCCTCAGAAAGAAGCCATTTTGACAGTGGACGGCCAGATTACCCATCCCATAAAATCCGGAGATGAAATCCTAATTCAAAAAGCCGGGCATACCGTTAACCTGATAACTTTTCCGGAGAGGTCATTTTTTGAAATTTTAAGACAAAAACTGAATTGGGGAGTAAAGCCGAAAGCCGGAAGTTAAAATTCAAGATGCTGAAAACACTAAGGATTAAAGATTACGCCATCATTGAAAACTTAGAGGTAGACTTTCCCACCGGTCTAAACATCTTAACCGGTTCCACGGGCGCGGGAAAGTCAATTCTAATCGGAGCTTTAAGTCTGATTTTGGGTGAGAAAGCCGATTCAGGCCTGATTCGCACAGGGGCTTCTCACTCTGTGGTGGAGGCTATTTTTGAAGTCAATAAAAATTCTCCTTTGGCAGTTTTTCTGCAAAATGAATCACTGTCAGGCCAAGAAAATTCTGTCATTATTCGCAGGGAGATATCCAGCAAGGGGGGAAGCAAAAATTTTGTCAACGACAAGACCGCAGCTTTAACAACCTTAAAGGTCATCGGAGACTTTTTGGTAGACCTGCATGGACAGCATCAGCACCAATCCCTTTTGGACCACAAAAAGCATATCGATTTTCTGGATAATTTCGGGAATTACACTGACCTTTTAAATGCTGTCAGAAATAACTATTTGGATTTACGAAAGGAGTTGGCTGATTTAAGCAGCTTAAAAGAGCAGGGAAAAATAGCTCAAGATAAAAAAGAATTGTACTCCTTTCAGTTAGGAGAAATTGAAAAAGCAAATCCTCAACCAGGTGAGGAAGAAAAACTGGCACAGGAAAAATCTATGTTGGAAAATGTGGAGAAAATTTCTCAATCGGTCGGAACAATTTTAGATAACCTGCAGGAATCGGAAGATTCGGTCTTAAGACGATTAGCTGCAGCTCAAAAGGAGCTTAATTCAGCCGCAACCTGGGATAAAAGTTTGAAAGAACAGCAAGAACTTTTGGAAAACTCCTACATCCAAATCAAGGAACTTACCCGACATTTCGATAATTACAAAGATAAATTGGAGTATGACCCGGAAAGGTTAAATCATATCAGGGAGAGAATGGACTTACTGATTAAGCTCAAGAAAAAATATGGCAAGAGTCCGGAGGAATTAATGGTTTATGCAGAAGAGATTAAGAAAAGCTTAAATCTGCTGGAAAACCGGTCAGAGCTTATTGAGAAGTTAGAAAAAGAAATTGTCAAAGCTACTGAAACTATGAAAGGAAACTGCCTAAAACTTTCAACTGCCAGAAAGACAAAAGCTTTAGGGCTGCAGAAAAAAATAAGTCAGGAACTGACTTTTTTGGGGATGGAGAAGACTAGGTTTGAAATTCAGATGAGTTATCAGGAAGATGACAACGGGTTAATTCAATTACAAGACAAAAAATATAAAATAGATGAGAAGGGATTGGACCAGATTGAATTTATGATTTCTCCCAATGTGGGCGAGGAGTTAAAACCCCTAGCTAAAATTGCTTCCGGCGGTGAAATTTCCAGAGTAATGTTAGCGCTGAAATCGGCATTGGCTGGCGCGGACAATGTTTCCACTCTGATTTTTGACGAAATTGATTCCGGTATCGGGGGGGAGGTGGCACATAAAGTCGGGAAAAAACTCAAAGAGTTAGCCAAATCTCATCAGGTTTTAGCCATTACCCATTTACAGCAGATTGCCTCCGTGGCTGACCAGCATTACCGAGTTTTCAAGGAAGTAAAGGGGGAGCGGACTTCGACCAGGATTAAAAAATTATCCAAAGAAGAAAGAGTTACAGAAATTGCCCGGATGCTCTCCGGCAAAAAAATAACAGCTTTGGCAGAGAAGCAAGCCTCACAGCTTTTAGAAGAAGCCCTGGATTAAATTGAGTGCCTCAAATCTGAAAATTTCTCGCAAAGAGATTTTTTACCTGCCCAATATATTGACTTACTTGCGATTGTTATCCCTGCCCTTGATTTACAATTTTTTAGTCAAAGAAAATCTGTTCGCCGTGGTCCTGCTTACCTTGCTGGGAATTTGCACAGATATATTCGATGGTATTTTGGCCAGGAAGTTTAATCAAGCTTCAAATTTAGGTAAAATATTGGATCCTTTGGTGGATAAAATTGCGATTGGGATTTTTGCCATATATGCTTTACTGCATAAAGATTTCCCTCTCTGGGCTGTAGTCTTTGTGATTTTGAAAGATCTTTTGATTCTGGTGGGTGGGCTGTTGACTCTGAATAGAATTAAAGAAATTCCGATATCCGACCTTTTGGGGAAATTGACGGCCCTTGGTTGGACTCTGTGCATTTTGTCTTATATTTTAGAATTTAACATAGCCAAGCAAATTTGTTTGGCTATAGCGTTGGTTCTGACCGCTGTTTCCATATTCGGATATTTTCGCAAATTTCTCCATATGCTCAAACAGACTCAAGGTCATTTATAAGATCGGATTAACCGATAATAAGTTAGTTGCGTATAAGTTTTAGATTTTATGAATAATTCTCATGGAGATTTAAGTCAAGTTGTCGCAATCTAAAAGGGGGTGCTATGAAGATTAGATATCTGATACTTTTGTGGGGAGCCATACTTATCACGGCAGTTTGGGCGGACAAGTCCAACAAGACTGGAGTAATAGAAAAAAATATTTTCACAGACAGCAAATATAATTATCAGTTCACCACCCCGGCTAACTGGAAAGCCAAAGCGGAAAAAGAGCCCTCACCTATCAGGGCTATCTTACAAAAGACCAAAATTGAGCGTTACGGAAGCGCCTCTTATAACCAGACCCAGGTAAATATTCCCAGCCTGTTCGTGTGTGTGGAAAGCACCTCTATGGATGTGGATTCCTTCTGCAAACTTATTCTGGAAAACCCTAAAAAGCTGCCCAACCCGGATATCTATTTATACAAACTGGAATTCCTGACCAATTCGGATGTGGTGGAGCGCATGAAAATACAGGTGGACAGCATTACCGCTCAAAAAATCTATATGAAAAAGAAGTATCAAAAACCGGTAAAAGACCCCCGAGCCGGCTACGGAGAATTGGACAACACCATCGTGATAGAGGACTTTCTGTTAGGGTTTTTAGTGGTGTTCAAGAAGGGAAATAATGTTTTTTTCATCCACTGTTCCAGCGACCGGGAGATTTTCAGAATAAATGAGGAGGATTGGCATCAATTGCTTTCCAGCTGGAAATTTATCCGACCCAGCCAATAGGATAAGAGAGCTTGTTTGAAGGTGCAGCCCTATTCACCGGTTTTTGAAATTGCCTTCAGCATCTTAAAACATAATCCTAATTTTAGTTTGACAACTTTTTTGGCTTATGCTAAATTGATTTTAAATTTCAAGGAGGGCTTATGTGGGTTTTAAGAGTTCTGGTTATAATGCTTTTGATTATCATCATCATAGGATTTTCCATCTACAATTCCGGCGAAAAAGTCAACATCAATCTCTTCGGTCATAAATACACCCAAGTGCCCATGATCGTGGTTTCTTACTGGGTCTTCGTGGTGGGGATGATAGTTTCCTTCATTCTGGGAATCACCTACTATTTAAAAATTCATGGAGAATTATCTCAACAGAAAAAGGAAACCAAGAGATTAACAGAAGAGCTGAAAGCTCTACGAAATATGGCTTTGGAAGATGTGGAAGAAAAATAAATTATGGAACCTTTGAACGTAAACCAGGTCTTAGCACTGATTGCAGCGACTTTAATCCTGCTTTTGATAATTTTATTTTTCTGGTCCAAAGCCCGGACCTCAAAAAAGAGAGTTTCCCCCCAAAAATATATCGAAGCCCTTAAAGCCCTGGTAGCCGGAGATGATAATATGGCTTTCGTAAAATTAAGAGAGGCGGTTCTGGAAGATACCGACAATATCGATGCCTATCTGAAATTAGGGGACCTCTTGAGAAAGAGAAACCGGGGGGACAAAGCCCTGGAAATCCACCGTCAGCTGAGCCTGCGTCCGAATTTAGACGGTGTCGCCAAACACGATATCCAGATTTCTCTGGCGCTGGATTATATAAGTCTGGGTCATACCGACAAAGGGGTTTCCCTCTTAGAAGAGCTTTTAAAAGAGGACAAGGGAAATCCGGGGTTGAGTGAAAGACTGCTGGAAGAGTATGAAAAAAATAATGAGTGGGAAAAAGCCTTTGAAATCAAAAAGCAAATCTTGAAACATAAACAGGAAAAGGACGACCGTATTTTGGCTTATTATAGAGTCTTGGAAGGAAACCAAAAGGCCGAAAAGGGAGAATACCATCAAGCCCGTTTGGCTTTCAAAGAAGCCCTGCATTATGATGAGACCTGCGTGCCGGCTTACATTTTTTTAGGGGATGCTTACTATCTGGACCGCCGGCTGGATGAAGCGGTGGAGTACTGGAAAAAACTGATTGAAATCAAGCCGGAAGCCGGCTGGTTGGTTTTCGAAAGGCTGGAGAAGACCTTATTTGAAAAAGGGAGATTTCAGGACATGGCTGAAATCTATCACAGCATTTTGAGAGAAAACCCCAAGGATGTCAGAACTCTGTACGCCTTGGCGAGTATCTATGAAAAGAAAGGAAACGTCAAGGCGGCCATTGAAGCCATGACGGACGTGCTGGAAATAGATGCAGATTTTTATCCGGCCATGAAAGATCTAATCAATCTTTACCGACATAACGGGGAGACAGATAAGGCTCTGCGAATCAGCCAGCAGATGGCAGAATATATGCCCGGTAAATTTGAAAATTATACCTGTGGCAACTGTAATTATGTATCCACAGGGCCGCTCTGGCTCTGTCCGCAATGCCGAAAAATCAACAGTTTTAACATATAATTATGTCAGCCAGATATCTCAGATTAATAATTTTTGCCAGCCTGATTTTTTCATCAGCTCAGCTTTTCTCGCAAACCAATTCTCCGCTCCAGCAAGCCCGAACCTTAATACAGCAGGGTAAAGTGGAGGAAGCCAGACAGATTTTGCAGAAACACTTAAAAGAGCATTCCAAAGATGTGGCCGCTCTGCTTTTGATGGGAAAACTTGAAAAAGAAGGAGATATCTCCCTGGGATATTTCAAGGATGTGCAGAGAAGCTCGGATGTGGATAAGAGGGCCCAGGAGGCCAATCTCCAAATCGGCTATTACTATTATGTCAAAGGACAATACGTGACTGCCATTGAGCTTCTGACCACTTTTAAAAAGCAATTCACCTCCAGCGATTTCATGCCGCAGGTAATCTGGATTTTGGGTGAGTCGTATTTAGCCACCGAACAGATGGAGGAAGCCAAAGCCGAATTCCAAACCCTGACTGAAAACTATCCCTACACCTGGGCCAGCTGGGGATATCTGGGATTAGGGGATGCCTATTTTGCTTCCGGAGAGTATGAGAATGCCATAACTTTCTATCAGAAAGTGCTGGAAAATTATCCGGGCTCTGATGCCCTTGGATTAGCCTTTGCTCAAATAAGTTCCGCTTATGCGGAATTAGGGGATGAGATCAAAGCCAGTTTATACATAAATATGTATAAAGAAAAATTTCCGGTGGGGCTGCAATCTACAGCCATCTTTGAGCCCATAACTCCGCTCAAAAAAACCAACTCGAAAATCAAGTCCGGGGAGGCCGAGAAATTTTTAAAAGTTACCTATACCATTCAGTTGGGAGTCTTCAGCAATAAAGATTACGCTGAGAATCTAATGGCACAGGTCAAAGCCCTGGGACTTAAACCTTATCTGACCAACAAAGTCATCAACGACAAAAAATACTTCGTGGTTCAGACCGGATCCTTCGATTCTCTGGAAGAGGCCCAGGATCGCAAAGAAGGCTTAGAGCAAGCCCTGAATCAATCCTTCCGCGTGGTCATCAAGTGATATGTCGGATTTAAGCACCCCCTTGATGAAGCAGTATCTTGAAATCAAAAAAGATTACCCGCACGAAATTCTGTTCTTCAGAATGGGGGATTTTTATGAGATGTTCGGTGAGGACGCCAAAGTGGCCTCCCAGATTTTAGGGATTGCCTTAACCTCACGCAGTCATGGAAAATCAGATAGAGTCCCTTTAGCCGGAGTTCCTTATCATTCGGCGGAAAGATATTTAGCCAAATTAATTCAGGCCGGCAAGAAAGTGGTTATCTGTGAACAGACCGAAGAGGCCTCCCCAGCCAAAAAACTAGTCAAAAGAGAAGTGGTCGAAATTATCACTCCCGGAACAGTTACCTTAGATCAGGTCATAGAAAATCAGAAAAATCATTATTTAGCCGCACTGATTGAAGATGAAAAAGAAATGGGTCTGGCTGTGGTGGATTTGGCCACCGGAGAATTCAAAATTGACCAGCGAGAAAAGTATAAAATTTTAGAAGAATTGGAGGTCCTAAATCCGGCTGAAATATTGATTCCGGACAGTTGGTATGAAGAAAAAGTTAAATATTTAAAAGCTTTTGCAGATACTTCACATTTTACAAAATTCGAAAGCTGGAAATATGACTATGATTCTGCTCACAAAAATTTGACCGAACAGTTACAAGTAGCTTCTTTAGATGGTTTCGGCTGTCAGAACTTGAAATTGGGGGTTGTGGCGGCCGGGGCGGTTTTGAGTTATCTAAAAGGGACCAAAAAAACTCTGCTGGCTCATCTCAACAAAATTTCGGTTCTGCAAAATAATGAAGAAATGTTCTTGGATGCCAATACCATTCGCAATCTGGAACTGTTCCCTTCCACTGACAACAACCAATCTATTTCATTATTCTCAATTTTAAACCAGACCAAAACCGCCATGGGGGGACGGCTTTTAAAAAGCTGGCTGGCTAAGCCGCTTTTAAATCGGGAGAAAATTTTAGAACGACAAAGCGCCGTGGCGGAGTTGGTTTTAAATTCTGATGCGAAATCGGATTTAAAAGAAAAACTTTCTTTTATATCTGATTTAGAAAGATTAGCCGGTAAAATCGGTTATGGTAAAGCTACCCCCAAAGATTTATTGGGGGTAAAAGAATCTTTGAAAATTGTGCCTGCAATACAAAAACAGCTTACCATTTTAAAAAGCCCGCTTCTGAAAAATATCAAAGATAATTTCCTCAAAGCAGATGATTTAGTCAATTTGATGGAAAATTCGATTGCCGACGATCCGCCTCTGGTTCTCAATGAAGGTGGAATCATAAAAAAGGGATTTGATGCGGAGCTGGATAAATTAAGTGAAATGGTTTCCAAAAATAAAGAATGGATTTTGAATCTGCAAAAAGAAGAAAGAGAAAAAAGCGGGATTTCATCTCTTAAAGTCGGATACAATCAGGTTTTCGGCTATTACATTGAAGTTACCACTCCCCATTTATCAAAAGTCCCTGCCAATTATATCCGCAAGCAAACCTTGACCAATGCTGAAAGATTCATCACTCCGGAGTTAAAAGAAAGAGAAGATTTGATTCTGAACGCCCAGGAAAAAATCAACCAGAAAGAATATGAGCTGTTTTTACAAATACGTTCACAGGTAGCAGAGAGGACCAAAGATATCCAAAAAACCGCAGAACTGTTGTCGGCCATAGACGTTCTGACTGCTTTGTCTACCGTTGCCACAGATTTCGGCTACACCAGACCGGAAGTTGACCAATCGAGCGACGTTCTAATTGAAGAAGGAAGACATCCGGTTTTGGAAAGAGTTTTGGATTCCGGAAGTTTCATTCCCAATGAAACCAGATTATCCGATTCAGAGCTGATACATATCATCACCGGTCCCAATATGGCTGGCAAATCAACTTATTTACGGCAGGTGGGTTTGATTGCACTGCTGGCTCAAATCGGGTCATTTGTCCCGGCCAAAAAAGCCAAAATCGGGATTGTGGACCGGATTTTCACCCGAGTAGGAGCGATGGATAATATAACTTTGGGGCAGTCCACTTTCTTGGTGGAGATGAATGAGACTGCCAATATTCTGAATTATGCCACTGCCAAAAGTCTGATTTTACTGGATGAAATCGGTCGGGGAACTTCAACTTTTGACGGCTTGTCTATCGCCTGGGCCGTAACAGAGCATATTCACAATCAAATCAAAGCTAAGACCTTGTTTGCCACTCATTATCATGAATTGACAGAACTGGCGACATTTTTACCGCAGGTGAAAAATTATAATGTAGCTGTCAAAGAATCCAAAGGGGAAGTAATTTTTTTGAGAAAAATTGTTCCGGGCGGATGTGATGACAGTTATGGAATTGAAGTGGCTAAATTAGCCGGAATTCCTAAAGAGGTTTTAGAAAGAGCCAAAGATATTTTGACTCAATTAGAAGAAGGGGAGGTCACGGTTAAGAAAATTCCTATGACCAAAGTTGAGCGACTGAACCTGTCTCAAAAAACTTTATTTGAGGAGCAATCAAGCGAAATAGAAAAAGAGTTAAAAGGATTGGAAGTGGAAAAAATGACCGCTATCGAGGCCTTGAATAAGCTGGCAGAATGGAAAAGAAAGTTGGCGGATTGAAATGAACCGGATTAAAATTTTATCAGAAGAATTAATCAATAAAATTGCGGCCGGTGAAGTGGTGGAGCGCCCGGCCAGCGTGGTCAAAGAACTGGTTGAAAATTCTGTGGATGCCGAAGCCACTCAAATTGAGATTGAGATAAAAGAAGGGGGGAAAAAACTGATTCGGGTAGTGGATAACGGCCGGGGAATAGATGCTTCGGACGCTAAGCTGGCTTTTTCCAGGCATGCCACCAGTAAAATTTCTTCGGCAGAAGATTTGTTCAATATCTCCAGCCTGGGTTTCCGGGGAGAAGCGCTACCATCCATTGCTTCAGTATCAAAAGTTGAAATGGTTACTAAAACCAAAGATTCCGTAAATGGAACCAAACTTAAAATTGAAACCGGTGAAATTAGGGAAGCTAAAGATACTCCCGCCAATGTGGGAACTATCGTCACTGTCTCCGATTTATTTTACAACACTCCGGCCAGGAGAAAATTTTTAAAATCAGAAGTTACCGAAAATAGACACATAATTGATTTGGTTACCAATTTCGCTATAGCGAACCCTTCGGTCTCCTTCAAATTGAAAATTGACAATCGGGAAGTATTAAATTTAAATGCCAAAACCACTTCATCACAAAGAGTACGGGAAATTGTGGGGAAAGAGACTTTTTTGAAAATGCTGGAGATAAGAAAAGAACCCAACGAAATTCAGGTGGCTGGATTTTTGGGTAAGCCGGAGCTTGCCAAAGCCACCCGAGGTGAAATCAGATTTTTTGTCAATGGAAGGATTATTTCCAACCGGAGTCTATTGCATGCAGTGCAGTTGGGATACGGAGAATTGTTGCCCAAAGGAAAATATCCTCTGATTTATCTTTTTCTGGAAGTCATTCCTCAATTAGTGGATGTCAATGTCCATCCCCAGAAATTAGAAGTCCGATTCGCCAATGAAAAACAGGCGCATGATCTGGTTTATTTAGCCATCAAAAAGACTTTAAGCTCAACAATGGTTATGCCGGTATACGAAGCGGTCGGTGAAAAAACCGTGTTTCCCACAATGGGTGGTGAAAGGCACAGTTTAGTCAGAGAGTCCTTGGGAAATTACGAAACCAAAAGCAGTACAGTTGAAACCCAACAGAAAACAATCTTGAAAGAAATTTTCGACAGAAAAGTGGAACCGGAAATTGTTTTGGCTGAAAAAACAGAAGATTATTACGGGATTAGCAATTTCTGGCAATTAGCCAATACTTATATTTTAGCGGCCGTCAAAGAAAGTTTAATCGTCATGGACCAGCATACCGCCCATGAGAGAATCTTATATGAAGAAGCCACCAAAAACTTGGCCAGCAAAAAACCAACAGTCCAGCAACTGCTTTTTCCCCAATCATTAGAATTGACCCCTCTGGAGTTTTCATTCTTTGATGAAAATTTAGCGGTCTGGGAAGAATTAGGTTTTGAGGTCAAGCCCCTGGGAGGAAAGACCGTAGTGGTCTCCGGGGTTCCTTCCGGTATCAGAAATAAAAATTCCGGCAACTTTTTCAAGGAGATTTTGACGGATTTGGCGGCCAATTTCAAACCAGGAAATGACCGCATCAAAGCCATAACCTCCACCTTCGCCTGCAAAGCCGCGGTCAAAGCCGGGGATAAGCTAACCACCGAAGAGATGAACTCTTTATTCGACAGATTGTTTGCCACTGATAACCCTTATATCTGCCCGCACGGGCGTCCCACTTTAGTCCGAATCCCGCTGGAAGAGATCAACCACAAGTTCGGACGGCCGTAATTTCCATCACAAAAATTTCAACTCTATCAAATGTCAACCTGATTTTCTCCTCGCCAAAAAAAACATATGAAAACAGTGTTAACCATTGTGGGTCCCACCGCTATAGGGAAAACCACAGTCGGAATAGAGTTAGCCCGAAGGTTAAATGGGGAAATCGTCTCCTGCGATTCCCGGCAGATTTATAAGTTAATGGATATAGGAACTGCCAAACCGACTAAAGAGGAACAAGCCCGGGCAGTACATCACCTGATCGATATAGTATATCCGGATGAGAGATTTTCAGCCGGGTTATATGAAAAAAAAGCCACGGAAGCGATAAATAATATTTTTATTCGCCAAAAACTTCCGATAATAGTAGGAGGGTCCGGTTTATACCTAAAAGCCCTGGAATGGGGTCTTTTTCAGGGACCTCCGGCAGACTATAAATTGAGAGATGTTTTAAGAAAGGAAAAAGAGAGATTGGGTTTGGAAAGTTTATATCAGAAGTTAAAAAGAGTGGATTCTAGGACTTCAGAGAAAATCTCCCCCACCGATGAAATCAGAATCATCCGGGGGCTGGAGGTCTACGAGTTGACCGGAAAATCGATTTCAGAATGGCAGGAAAAAGGGCAATATAGTGATAAAAGTTTGAACTTTATCAAATTTGGCTTAAACCTGGAGCGTAAAGCACTTTATCATAGAATAAATATGAGGGTGGAGAAAATGATTGGAAACGGCTTTTTAGAAGAAGTCAAGAACCTAATAGCCAGGAGCTACTCTTTTCAGCTGCCAGCCTTGAGAACCTTCGGATATCTGGATATGGAGGCCTACCTGCAGGATCAAATCGGGCTGGATGAAGCTCTGGAGAAGTTCAAGCAGGGGACCAGGAATTATGCCAAAAGGCAATTAACCTGGTTTCGAGCCGATAAAAAGATAGAGTGGATTGATATAGAGCAGGATAATCCGGTTGGGACTATTTTAGGTAAATTTGAGCAAGCCCATTAAAATTATCTTGACAAGGTTGGAGTATTTACATATATATCAACGAATTAGAATAGAAACAAAGGTGGAATAATGAAAAAAATGGTAATCGGTTTAATAATAGTAGCAAGTTTCTTTATGCTGGCGCTAATGGGATGCTCCAAACCAGTGGTCCGGTCGACAGCTTATAAGCCGCCAGCCACTGCTAAAACAGATAAAGACAGCTCCAAAACTACCGAAGCTGTTCAGGATGGACTGGATAGCGCTCTTGTCACAGATAAAGCAGACAACTTTCCAGCGGAAGAGGATACCATTAAGTTGCTATTGCAACAAGCTAGAGATTATTATGCCCAGGGGGTACTTTTCAATCAAGAAAAAGAATGGAAGAAAGCTCAGGGTTGCTTCGAAAAGGGGCTGGCGACCTTGTCGGACCTAGACTTGGACCCGGACGGAGACGAAGATTATACCAAAGAATTCAATAAACTTACCCATGAGATAGAGGAAGATTACAAAGAAACCCTGGAATCCTTAGGGGAACTTTCAGATGAAAGCTCGGTTTCCGCCTTTGTTCAGAGATTTGAAGACCTCAAGAATATCAAAAAAGATAACGGGGTCGAAACTATACCTGAAGATTTATTAAAAGGGGAAGAGCCATCCGGGTCTGAATCGACTTACGAAATCACCATAGAGAACAATGCCCGGGTCATGAAAGCCCTGAATTATTTACAGACCGTGGGAAGAAAGCCGTTTGAAAAATATCTGAAACGCTCCGGAAAGTATATGCCTCTGATGCTGGAAATCATCAAAAGCAAAAACCTGCCGGAGAATATAGTTTATTTGCCTTTCATCGAATCCGGTTTCAGCGCCAAGGCTTATTCCTGGGCGCATGCGGTGGGCTTCTGGCAGTTCATCGCCAGCACCGGCAGAAATTACGATTTGGACCGCAACTGGTGGATGGATGAGAGAAG
The DNA here is from genome assembly GCA_044870015.1 of Candidatus Zixiibacteriota bacterium. Classification (GTDB taxonomy): domain Bacteria; phylum Zixibacteria; class MSB-5A5; order DSPP01; family RBG-1; genus RBG-1. The sequence goes on along the minus strand of JBIOYE010000160.1, from coordinate 7,656 downwards.
GGACTTTGTAAAATCCACTCACGCGGCTTGCAATTATCTGGCCTTTTTATATGACACCTTCAAGGACTGGAATTTGGCTTTAGCGGCTTACAACGCCGGCGAAGGGGGAATCGGCCGGGCCGTGGTCAGACAAAACAAAAGAGATTTCTGGGGCTTGAAGCTGAAAAGACAGACCTATAACTATGTGCCTCTGTTTATGGCTTCAGCGATAATTGCCAAAAACCCGGAGAAGTACGGTTTTTACGTAACCCCGGAACCACCTCTGGTGTATGATGAAGTAGTGATTGATAAATGCCTGGATTTGAAATCGATAGCCAAGGTACTGGACACCGATATAGAAACTTTACGGGAGCTAAATCCGGAACTCTTGCGGGACATAACTCCTCCTCATGTTTACGACTATAATTTAAGAATTCCCAAGAACAGCTCCGAAGTATTCTGGGGCTATTATAACCAACTCCCGGTGCAGAAGAAAACCTACTGGGTAACTCACAAAGTCCAAAGAGGAGAGAATCTCTCGCGGATTGCCTACAAATACGGAGTTTCCACTGTGACTTTAGCCAAGACCAACAATTTGTCGACCAAGGCCAAATTAAGACGGGGACAGCCCATAAAAATACCCGTGGTTGTGAGCCAAAAATATGCCGCCAGCGAGGTGATAAAGAAAAATTCTTCTCCCAAAATTGCCTCGACCGTCAAGCCCAAAGCCATAGCGCAACAAAAATTAATCAGGTATAGAGTAAAATCGGGGGACAGCCTGTTTGAATTAGCCCAAAGATTCAATACCACCCCCTCCCAGATCAGGCAATTGAACGGTATGGAAAAGCAAGATTATTTAATTCAGGGCCACGTCATAAAAATACCTCTGGTAACTTCCCTGGCTCAAAAGGATGATAATTTTATTGACAAAGCCACCCATAAGGCGCTAATTTATATAGTAAAATCGGGGGACACCTTATGGGGAATAGCTCAATCGTTTGGAACCAGTTTGCGCTCATTGAAGGACTGGAACAATCTAATGAACCCCCGCAAGCTAAAACCAGGACAGAGACTTAAAATCTACGTACCGGCCAGCTAAATGAAGAAAAAAGATATCATCTTAGCTTCGATAATTGCCGCCTGCTTTATTTTATTTCTAGGAATGATACTTCTTGCTTTCTTTGGGGCCCTATATGAAGACAATAATGTTGCCCTAGATTTCGGGGAGAAAATAGCCATAATCGATGTGCACGGAGTGATTTCCAGTTCCGCCAACGTCATTCGTCAGCTCAAAAAATTCGGAGATGACTCTTCCATTCCGGCTTTGATCATTCATATCGATTCACCGGGCGGAGGGGTGGCGGCTTCGCAGGAAATATATGAGGAAATAAGAAAAGTGCGGGAAAAGGGGAAAACAGTAGTGGCCTCGATGGGGAGCCTGGGTGCCTCCGGAGGATATTATATCGCCTGCGCCGCGGATACCATAGTTGCCAATCCCGGCACCATCACCGGTTCCATCGGAGTCATTTTTGAAATCCCTATAATTGAAGAACTTCTGAAAAAAGTGGGAATCAGATTTGAGGTAATCAAAAGCGGAGAGATGAAAGATGCCGGGTCGTTCGCGCGCTCCATAACTCCCAGAGAAAGAGAGTATCTGCAACAGGTCATCAATGACACCTATGACCAGTTTGTGGAGGTGGTCGTTAAAGAAAGGGACCTCGCTTCCTCCCAGGTTTACAAACTTGCCGACGGGCGGGTTTTTACCGGACGCCAGGCCCAAAAGTTAAAACTGATTGATGAATTAGGAGATCTGGAAGACGCTATTGAAATAGCGGCCAAGATGGCGGGCATCAAGGGGAAACCCCGCACCATCAAGGAAAGAGCGCGACAGGTGACGTTCTGGGACGTGCTTTCCGAGAGTCTGAATAAGGTGGACGAATTGAGCAAGGCCGAAAATTTTTCGCCCAAGCTGCAATATTTATATAAGCTTAAATAAAATATTTGATTATCCCAAAAAAGATTTTATCTTATCCCAAAGGGATGGCGATGTATCAAGCCTGTTACCTTAACATTAAGCAAAGGAGAGTTTTTTATGACCAAAGCTGATTTGGTGGAGATGGTGGCCAGCAAAACCGGGCTGACCAGATCGGATGTGGCCGCGGTGGTCGACGAATTTTTAGAAGCAGTCAAAAAAACATTAGAAAACGGCAACAACATCGAAATCAGAGGTTTCGGAACTTTCAAGATCAAAGCCCGCAAAGCCCGCAAAGCCAGAAACCCCCGCACCGGAGAAGAAGTTCCGGTGCCGGACCGCAAAGTTCCGGTGTTTAAACCTTCCAATGAATTTAAAAGTCTGATTATAAAGCAAAGCTAAAGTTTTTAAGATATGCTGAACCAGCCCAACCATTAGCTCGACACAAATGTCTCGATTTATGGTGAGCCAGCCGAACCACCAAACTTGAAAAAGAGGTCTCGAATAAACTCGACATAAAATGTCTCAACTACGTTCGACATAAAGGAGGTGAAAAATGCCCTCAGGGAAAAAGAGAAAAAGAAAAAAAATCAAAACTCATAAGCGCCGGAAAATGAGAAGAAGGTTACGTCACAAGAAGAAAAACAGATGAAGAGGATTCTGGTGATTTCTGACACCCATATTCCCGAAAGGGCTCAGAAATTACCTCCCCAGTTTGTAAAGCAGGTCAGCCCGGAAGATATCATAGTGCATGCCGGAGATTTTACCAATCTGGAGGTTTTGCAGGAGCTTCAGAAATTGGGAAAAGTTTACGCGGTGTGGGGGAATATGGATGAGGGAAGGGTTAAGAAAATTCTGCCGGAAATAGAGATTTTCCAACTGGAAGGGAAAAAAATTGGGATTTATCACGGCTATGGCGCCCCGGATAATCTGGAGAGAAAAGTTTACGACAAAGTCAACCGGAATCTGGATGTGATAGTTTTCGGTCACTCCCATACCCCTTATAACCAGAAGCTCGAAAACTGCCTGATGTTCAATCCAGGCAGTTTATCCGGCAATAAAAACACCGGTTTACCCAGTTACGGCACACTCAATATCGACCAGGAGGAAATCTGGGGAGAAATTGTGGAAATAAAGAATTAATTTTTGTAAAATTCTGTCGAAAATATAGATATTGGCTATTGACTTTAAACAAATAATGATTATAATTAAGGCATTCAGATTGAAGAAATAAGCTTATAATTAATGAATTGTAGACGAATTTCCGTGTTAATTATTAAAGAGTCAGATAAGTGAGTTTTACGGAAACCACTTGAGCTTTCAAGCCCAAAGCTTCTAAGCCAAGTGGTTTTTTACTTTTAACGTTTTAACCTAGTGAAAGGTGGTGAGTGTTTTGCCTCAAGGTAAAGTGAAATGGTTTGATGAAGCCAAAGGATATGGTTTCATCGTGCCCAATGAGGGTGGTAAGGAGGTTTTTGTCCATTATTCCTCGATTGAGGGTAATGGTTTCAAAACCTTAAAGGAAGGGGATACCGTCTCCTACGAGCTGACCGAGGGTCCCAAAGGTCCTCAAGCTACTAAGGTGACCAAAGCCTAAGAAAACTGAAAATAATGCAGTTTTAGCCCCGAGCAAGTCGGGGCTTTTTGTTTGTATCAAAATGTAGTGTTCCATTTTACATAGGACGCACGCCCCGTATAAAACGGGGCGCTACAAAACCCTCCCTAATCCTTTTTAAATTTAGAGACCAAATATAAATCTTGTTTGAATTGTCCAAATTCCGTATATTCTGTTGAATTGAAAATTTGCCCCCGTAGCTCAATTGGATAGAGCAGCAGCCTCCGGAGCTGAAGGTTGGGAGTTCGAACCTCCCCGGGGGTATATTTAGGGATTAGGGAGTAAGAACCCTCTCCTAAAAGGGGGAGAGTTAGGGGGCTTAAAATGTAACGTCCCGTTTTACACGGGACGCACGCCCTACATAAAGTAGGGCGTTACAAAGTTCCCTCATCTAAGTAAGGGAACGGTTATAATCAAGGTTACAAATAATAACAAGCGCCCCGATAAAATCGGGGCGCTACAGTTATATTCTAAAATAAAAATCCCCTACCTAAAATAGGGGTTGTTATCCGCCGATTCGGAACATTCCGGTACCGCACTTGGGACAGGTACCTTTCATGGCCTTTCTTTTGTTTTTCATGGTGATGGCTTTGGGGTTTTTCATTTCCCGTTTGGCTTTGCACTTGACACAGTACGCTTTTACGGCTGCTGGCATTTTGCCTCCTTTATCCCCGACAAAGTCGGGGAGATTTTGTTAGTTTATGGTTTTATCCATAAATTTTGCTTGAATATAGGGTGGGGAGGTGGGTTTGTCAACTAAAAAGTGATTGACATCTTGAAGATTTTTAGCTAATTAAATTTTGGATAAAAAATTTGTCAGGAGATTACAATATGAAAATTAAAGGTAAGACAGCAATCATCACCGGTGCTTCAAGAGGGGTCGGCAAAGCTGTAGCTTTGAGATTGGCAAAATATGGGGTTAATCTGGCGCTGGTTGCCAGAGAGCGCGATAAGCTGGAAGATGTGGCCCGTCAAGCGGAAAAATTGGGGGTGAAGGTATTAGTTGTGGCATGTGACGTGACAGATTCTAATCAAGTAAAATCTGCGGTTCAAACCGTTATTCAAGAATTGGGACCGGTTCAAATTTTAGTGAACTCGGCTGGGTTCGGGGTCTGGAAGCCGTTTTTGGAAATTTCCAATCAAGAGCATCAAAAAATGATGGAAACCAACTATTGGGGGACCTATAACTTTATCAGAGCTATCTTACCAAGCATGCTGGCTAATAAAAAAGGTCACATTATCAATATCTCTTCCGGCACTGGCAAGTTCGCTTTATCGGTGACTAGCGGGTACAGCGCCTCCAAGTTTGCTGTTACCGGTCTTTCGGAAGCGTTATATCGCGAGCTACGATTCACGGGTGTCAAAGTTTCCTGTCTGCATCCGGGTTCGATTAAAACTGAATTTTGGAATGAACAGAATACACCTCAGAAATATCTCCCGGCTACTATTCGTTTATCCCCCAAAATTTCCCCTGAGAAAGTAGCTCGAGCGGTCTGCTACTGTCTCTGGTTGGGCTTTCCGGTCTACACATTTCCGGTATTCGTTGCCATTTTAGCGAAGTTAAACGCATTATGGCTGCGTTTGGGGGATATAATTATGTGGAGGTGGTTTTATCTTGCCTTAGCTATTCTGATTTTGCTTTTGATTCTGAAAAGAGTTTTATAGCGGGCGGAGATGAACTCCGCCCCTACGCGGGTCAGCAGGAAATCGCGTAGGGGTGGAGCTTGCCTCCACCCGAAAAATGGTACCAGGGTCAAAAATGTATCGACGAAGAAACTCTCTAAGATTAAAAGATTTCGATTACAAAAAAGAAGGTGCATATTTTGTAACCATAGGTTGTCGGGAGAAAAAGTCATTTTTTGAGAATAAACTGTTAAAGCAAATTCTGGTAAGAAATATTGAAAACATAGAAAAACGCTTCTCGATTACTGTGAATGCATATGTAGTTATGCCAGACCACCTGCATCTGATTGTTACTTTGCCGGAAGACAATTCTTTTAGTTTGTCCAAAATAGTTCAAGTTTTCAAGTCGTTGGTCGCATACGATTTTAGATTGAAGGGGAATAAAAATAGAATTTGGCAAAGAGGGTTTTATGAGCATGTTATTAGGAATGAAAAGGATTTTTTGGAGAAGATGAATTATGTTTTGAATAATCCTTTGGCGTTGGAAATTAAAAAAAGGCGGGCGGATATAAAATCCGCCCCTACGCGGAGGTAGAAGCAAGGAAAAGGTGTCGCGTCGGGGAGGAGCTTGTCTCCTCCCTTGAAGCGGGCGGAGATGAACTCCGCCCCTACGCGGGTTGTCGGGAAATCGCGTAGGGGTGGAGCTTGCCTCCACCCAAAAAGGTCGGGCGGACATAAAGTCCGCCCCTACGCGTCAGAAAATCGGTTAAAAAGTGATTGACAGGGGGAAGATTTTTGGGTAGATTGGAGTTGTCCCTACGGGATAGTGTAAACCTATTAAAAGGGGAGTTAAAAAGTTGAAAAAATCTGCTATTGGAGTGGTTGTTGTTCTTATTTTTCTTTTGGCTTCTTTTCATATTGCTTTTTCTCAAAATCCAGATTCGATACCATTTGCACCTAGAATGGACTATCCTGTTGGGAATAATCCCGACTGCCTTTTTGCATCAGATTTGGATGGAGACGGAGACTTAGATTTGGCAGTTCCAAACTCTTATAGCGACAACGTCTCAATTTTAAAAAACAATGGGGATGGTACTTTTTCAACAAAAGTGGATTATCCAACAGCAAGCTATCCAAGATTTGTATTTTCATCAGATTTGGATGGCGACATAGATAAGGATTTAGCAGTTGCAAATTGGCAAAGTGCATCAGTTTCTATTTTCAGTAATAATGGAGATGGAACTTTTTCTGTGAAGGTGGACTATGGGGTAGGTCCTGAACCAGTTGACGTGTATATTGCAGACTTAGACTTAGACGGAGACCAAGATCTCGCCGTCACCAACTACAGCCCAGCAATCGCCGTTTTACTGAATAATGGTGATGGAACTTTTGCCACTAAAATCGAATACGGAACTAGTGGTTGCGGCAATTCAGTCATAGCTTCTGATTTGGATTCAGACGGAGATAGAGATTTGGCCTCTGGGAGTTATTGCAGTGGCTATATTTCGGTATTAAAAAATAATGGTGATGGGACTTTTATTGGGAAAGTTGACTATGCCGTTGGAAGTGGCCCTCACCCTATTGATGTAGCTGACATTGATTTTGATGGCGACCAAGATTTAATAGTTCCGAATAATTCAGAACACACATTTTCAGTTCTAAAGAACAATGGAGATGGCACATTTTCTGAGAGAGTGAACTATGTTACTGCAAACAACCCGAGCAAGGCCTTTGCTTCAGATTTTGATGGAGATGGAGATCTTGATATTGCTATCTCGCATGATGGGAGTCCAATTATTTCTATATGGAAAAACAATGGTACTGGTAGTTTCTCAGGAAGAGTTGACTATGTGATGGGAGGAGGTATTCACTGGGTTGTTGCAGCTGATTTAGACTTAGACGGAGATATGGATTTAGCTGCTGCCGATGAACCCAATGGTCAGATTTCAGTCCTAATCAATGTGTTTTGTCAACCGCATACCTTATTAAAGTCCTTATCTCCGGTATCTGTTGTTGAAAGTGAGAGTTTAAATCTTAGAATTACAACTTTCGGTAATTGCCAGGGACTTCCCACTCTCTCCGCCCTCACCCTCCCTCCTAACTCCTCCTTCTACGACTCCGGCAACGGCTCCGGCGTCTTCACATTCACTCCCTCCTACACCCAGAGCGGGACATATTATGTCATTTTTACCGCCTGCGACACAGTCGCCTGTGACAGCGAAACCGTCCAAATCACAGTCAACTGCGGCACAACCAAAAGAGGCGACCCCAATGGCAACGGACAAATCACTTTACCCGACATAATCTATCTCACCAATTACGTCTTCAAAGGCGGCCCCGGACCCGTTCCCGAAAAATGCGACGGAGATGCCAATAATGATAATTTTGTCACCATCGCAGATGTAATTTATTTAGTCAATTACGTCTTCAAAGACGGACCTCCGCCCCAGCCAGCCACCTGTTGTTT
>JBIOYE010000159.1:0-12754 GCA_044870015.1 Candidatus Zixiibacteriota bacterium | reverse complement strand
AGCTCAACTTTTTCCCCAAGACCACAAAATCGAAGCCAAACAAACCTTGATTTACACCAACAACTCCCCGGATACTTTAAAAAAAGTTTACTTTCATCTTTACCTGAATGCTTTCCAGCCCGGCAGTTACATGGACAAAAAAAATCATACTTTTGCAGATTACGATATGGTGAATCTTCCCAAAGATGAACAGGGTGAAGAGCAGATCAAAGTTCTAAAAGTGGATGGAGAAGAGGTCAACGACTTTGTCATCAACAACACCATTTTAGAGCTGGATCTTCCCAAACCACTTCCTCCCCAAAGCAAAATGGAATTTTATTTCGAATTTACCGACCTGGTGCCGGTTGACGGAGGCCGGATGGGCCGCCGTGGGAAACATTACGATATCGGCCAGTGGTATCCAAAAATAGCGGTCTATGACCGCAAGGGCTGGCACAATGACCAGTATTTATCTTTCGGAGAGTTTTACGGGGATTTCGGGACTTACAAAGTCGACTTCACATTTCCCAAAGAATATATAGTAGGACACACCGGTGTTCTCTTAAACGAAAAGGAAATTTATCCGGATTTGCCTAAAGCTTCCGCAGATACAGTTCTGATAGATATCCTGAAAAAATACAAAGAGAAAAAAGATACTCTGCAAAAACAAATCGTAGTCACCCCGGAAAGAAATCATGGAGAGTATGTTAAGGAAGATGACTCACCTTCGGTTTCCGACACCAACAAGAAAGAAAAAGAGCCGGAAACTGTTACCTGGAAGATGTACGCCGACAATGTGCATGACTTCGCTTTATCGGCTGACCCCAATTTTATCTGGGACCGGGCTCAGTGGAAAGATGTTACCATTAACGCCCTGTACACCAAAGAGTCCAAAAAACACTGGGAGAAAAATGCGGCCTTGTTTACAAAGTTTTGCATAGAATTTTACAGCCAGACCTTCGGCCGCTACCCTTATTCTCATTACACCACTGTGGCCGGCAATGTGGGTGGAGGGATGGAATATTTCAACCTAACCTTTATCAATAAAAGAATCGGATCTGACTACAACCACAGCTTATTTAGTGTCATCGCTCATGAAATCGGACACAACTGGTTTTACGGCTTGATCGGCTCCAACGAAACCAAGCAACCCTTTATGGACGAAGGGTTCACCACTTTCGCCACGATATTAGCACAGGAAGCTTACTATGGACGCTACGACAATGAATACACCTGGAAAAAGTGGCATCAGAAAACTTTTTACTCCAATGATGACGAGCGCAACCGTTCTGCCCGCAGTTACTTGACTTTAGCCAAACGGGATGCGGATGAAGTGACCGATACTCCGGCAGACAAGTTCTTAAACGCCGGAGCCATGGCCATAGTCAGTTACGGCAAGACTGCCAGCGTTCTACTTATGCTGCAGTATGTTTTAGGGGATTCGGTCTTCGACTATGGAATGAAAGAATATTATCGCAGATGGCATTACCGGCATCCCTACGTGGAAGATTTCCAACAAGTAATGGAAGATGTTTCCGGTAAAAAGCTGGACTGGTTTTTCAGACAGTGGTTCGAACGGACTTATACCTGCGACTATGGAATCAAAAAAATTAAGAACAAGAATACCCCCCAGGGAAATGGGAACTTTGTTCAAACCGAAATCTTGTTGCAGAGAAAGGGACCGGCCATCATGCCTGTGGATTTAGCTTTGAAATTAAAATCCGGAGAGACCCGCACAGAAAAAATTCCAGTGGAAACCTGGATGAATGATGAAAAAGAATATAAACTCTCTTTGAGCCTGCCGGCCCAGGTGGTCTCGGCTGAAATCAATCCGGACCAGAGAATAATGGATATTAACCGCCTGGATAACAACTGGCCTTGGCCCAAGATGAAGATAGATTACGATTATTTTAACAAATATACCCCCAACTCTCTGGATGCTTACCAATTTTTATTCAGACCCTCTTTTTGGTACAATGATGTGGATGGTTTAAAAACCGGTTTGCGGCTGCGTGGTTCTTACCTCAAGTATGAGCATAATTTGGATTTAGCCCTGTGGGAAGGTCTGCAATCCGGGAAATTCAATTATGAAGCCTCCTGGCATGAACCCACTTTATGGCTGGGAACCGGGACCAATTTCAGAATCAAATCTTTTTATTTAGATGGAAGAACCGGCTGGGAGGCCGGTCTGTGGAGAGATTTGATGCGGGGTTTCCAACCTAAAACCAGACGGGGATTGACCTTTGGAACAAAATTCAGACAGATTCTTTTGAAAGATGGAAATTATCTGCCGGCAAGCACGGCCTGGTCCAGCGGAAAAATAAACCTGGTTAATTTTTTCTTCACTTACCGCAAACCGTACCGACTTTTCTCCACCGAAGGGAAAATTTCATTAAACTCCAGCACCCTGGGGTCGGATTTTGCCTATAGCAAATCTTATGTGGAATTAAAAGGGAGCTGGTACGGGATTTCGAATCACACGTTTTCGGCCCGAATAGCGGGGGGATATTCTTCCGGCTCGGTTCCTGTCCAAGAGAAATTTTATTTAGCCGGCGCCTCTCCCCTGGAAGAATTTGATAACCCCTGGTATCGCAGCAAAGGGACTTTGCCCAATGACTGGAGAAAAAATTCCCATCTCTATTTACCAGGCGGTGGGAATGTCAGAGGTTATCTAAATCAAAATCTAGCCGGCAATAAACTATTCGCTATAAATCTGAAATGGGAGTTTCCCAATCCCTTGAGCTTTCTGCCTCACCATATACCTTATGTTTCCAAACAGCTGAACTCCCTAAAGCCGGAGGCATTCTTTGATTTCGGGAATGTCTGGGATAGCAAAAGAGCACCTAAATTCAGAGATTTTGGGTCTGATTTGGGTTTGGGGCTATCTTATACCATCCCTTATTTAAACCAGATTTTGCTGGAAAATCAGATTCGCCTGGATTTACCCCTGTGGGTGGATAACCCCCAAGGGAGCGAAAATCAGGTTAAATTCAGGTGGATTTTCAGCTTAGGGGCCGGGATATAAATATTCTTAAATTTTGAGATGCAACTTGACGAAAAGATAAGTAGAATATATACTAAAAGCCAAAAGGAGGCGATTTAAAATGTGCAAGACCTGTGCAGCTCACAACCCGGGCAAGAAGATGCCCAAGAAGCCCAAAAAGTAGGATATTTTCCGCTTAATTTATTTGTATTACCAAAGCTTCTAAAAAACACCCCCAAAGGGTGTTTTTTGCTTAGTACACCAGAAAGAAAATGAGCTCACCTGATAGAAGAGATAAACTTAGAAGAGCTAAAAAAAGATAGGTCGATTTCTTATTTTCCTGTAGATAGTTTCTACCGATGGTGGCAAAATTTCTGGCTTTGAAAAAAAGTATCACCAGCCAGAAAAATACTAATATCGATAAGAGGGCATGTCCAACCACCAGAAGCTCCAAACCGGATTTTATCCCGGCTAAAGTTTGGGCCGGTTTTAGACGGGTTAACATATAAATAATAGCCACTAATTGTATGAGGATTGTCCTACTCACCAGCAGGGTTTTAAATTCTTTTCCTCGGAGATGAGTGAAGAAAGAATAAAAAATTATTCCGTAGATAAAAACTTCAACCAGGGCAATTATCGAGCTTAGAATGGGCATTTCTTTCTCAAGAATTTTTCTAATTAACATTTATTGATTTTGGGTGTCAACAAAAACTTGACTAAAGATGGAAGAAAAGTATATTTAAAAAATAAAAAGGAGGTTAAATGGTGATGGGAGAGATAAATTTTTGGTCGGTTTTGATTTCCGGTCTTGGGGCAGGATACGTGATGGCTTTTGTGGGATACTGGATGGAGGGAGTCTTCGGTTTACCCCGCTATGATGTGACTTTTGGCGGAACGGTTTTTTTGGGTCAGGACAAGCCGGGGCGCTGGACTTTAGGTTTTTTAGTTCATGAGACGGATTCAGTGATATTTGCTCTGATTTATGCCGGCTTTTTATACGATATTTTGCCAGGGGCAGATTATCTGAAAGGTCTTATTTTCGGATTGGTTTTGACCGTAGGCATTTTTGTTTTGGCCACCATCGGCTCCGTATTGGGAGGAAAAGTCTTTAAAGCCATTCCCAATAAACCCAAAGATTTGTTGACCACTTTAATTTTGAGAGTGGTTTACGGAGTGGTTTTGGGACTTTTGTATACTCCTTTTTAGGGGCGGATTAAATTACTCTTAAAACTTGAATTTTAAGTGCGTAGTCTTTATAGAGACTTGGTATAATTTAAAAGCTTAGCTTGTTTTTTAGGAGATAAGATGAAAGAGATTGTCATTTTAGATGGTGCCCGCACCCCTTTCGGTGAATTTTGCAGTTCGCTGAAAGATGTTTCCGCCACCGATTTAGGGGTGGTCGCTTCAAAAGAAGCTGTCCAGCGTTCTCAAGTCAAACCTGAACAAATCAATCATGTGGTCTTCGGCAACGCTCTGCAGACTTCCAGCGATGCTATTTATTTAGCTCGACATATTGGTTTGAAATCCGGTCTTCCGATTTCGACTCCGGCTATGACTATAAACCGATTGTGCGGCTCCGGTTTGCAAGCCATGGTTTCAGGGGCCCAGCTTTTACTTTTGGATGAAGCTGAATTTGTCTTGGCAGGTGGTGCAGAAAATATGAGCCAGGCGCCACATGTAATCAGAGGTGGCCGCTGGGGACTTGACTTGGGGAAAGGGCAATTAGAGGATACCTTGTGGTCTTCTCTGACCGATCCTTATTGCGGTTGCAGTATGGCGATTACTGCTGAAAATTTGGCGGAAAAATATAAAATTTCCCGTCAGGAGCAGGATGAATATGCGCACCGAAGCCAGAAGCAAGCCGGTTTGGCCTGGCAGAAATGCTGGATTAAAGAAGAGATTGCTCCGGTGGAAATTAAAAACAGGAAAGGGGAATCAATTTTAGTGGAAAAAGATGAGCATATGCGGGAGACCACTTTAGAGGGTTTGGCCAAGCTAAAGCCATATTTCAGAAAAGATGGTTTCGTGACGGCCGGAAATGCTTCCGGAATCTGTGACGGCGCCGCAGCCGTGGTTTTGACCACTAAAGAAAAGGCAGAAAAATCAAGGCTGAAATATCTGGGGAAAATTCTGGCCTGGGATTATGCCGGGGTCGACCCTTCGATTATGGGGATCGGTCCGGTCTATGCCATTCAAAAAGTTTTGAAAAAAGCCGACTTAAAATTGGACCAAATAGATTTGTTTGAAATCAATGAGGCCTTTGCTGCACAGTATCTGGCGGTGGAAAAAGAATTGGGTTTGGATAGAAATAAAGTGAATGTCAACGGCGGGGCGATTGCCCTGGGTCATCCTCTGGCTGCGTCCGGGGCCCGCTTGTCTCTGACTTTGCTGTATGAAATGAAAAGAAGAAAAGCAAAATATGGGGTAGCATCGCTTTGTATCGGTGGCGGACAGGGGATTGCGGCGGTTTTTGAAAGAGAATAGGTCTCTAAATAACAGAAAAGGTATTTCGACAAATTCAAAATAAAATCCTAAAATAATCTGATAATATTAGTTTGAGATTCCCACAGCTTATTTATCTCGAGTAGATTTCAATGGCTCACTCTCTGGATTACATCTTCAGACCCAAATCCATCGCGGTCATCGGGGCTTCCACCCAAAAAGGTTCCATCGGCTGGCAATTACTGAATAATCTGGTTGAATACGAATTCAACGGCAAACTTTTTCCGGTCAATCCCAAAGCCATGGTGTTACACAGCATGAAATGTTACCCATCGGTTTTGGAAATTCCGGATGAAGTGGACTGTGCCATTTTAGTCGTACCCAAAGAGCTGGTCTTAAATGCAGTGGACCAGTGCGGTCAAAAAGGTATAAAGGGAATGGTAATTATCACGGCCGGTTTTAAAGAAACCGGAGCAAAAGGAGCGGAACTGGAGAAAAAATTAGCTGAAAAACTGGTGCAGTATGGAATTAGGATGGTAGGTCCTAACTGTTTCGGAGTAATCAACACCGACCCGGATGTGAGGATGAACGCCACTTTCGGCAAAACCCAACCCTTGCCGGGAAAAATCGGTTTCATGTCCCAGTCTGGGGCATTAGGTGAGGCGATACTCTATTATGCCGAGCAATTAAGAATCGGTTTTTCCATGTTTGCCAGTGTGGGGAACAAAACCAATGTTTCCGGAAATGATTTATTGGAATACTGGAGAGAAGATAAAAATACCGAAATGATTTTGCTGTATGTGGAAAATTTCGGAAACCCCAGAAAGTTCAACCAGATTGCCAGAGGTATCACCAAGAAAAAGCCGATTATCGTGGTCAAATCCGGAAGAACCGCTGCCGGAGCCAAAGCCGCCAAGTCCCACACCGGAGTAATTGCCGGTCTGGATGTGGGTGTGGATGCTCTGTTGGAGCAGTCCGGTGTCTTACGGGTCTCGTCCATGGAAGAGTTATTTGATTTATCCATGGGATTTTCCATGCAGCCGATTCCAAAAGGAACCCGGGTCGCGGTGGTCACCAACGCCGGCGGACCGGGGATTTTATTCACCGATGCCGCCAGCAATTTGGGTCTGGAAATCACTCAATTTTCAGATGAAACCAGAGATTTTCTGCGGAACAATTTAAGAGAAGAAGCAGCTATCGATAATCCGGTGGATTTAATCGCCTCCGCTACCCCGCCAGAGTATTCTTTGGCTCTGGATAAAATTTTTCAGGATGAAAACGTGGATTCCGTAGTGGTAATTTTCGTCCAACCGATTACCTCAGATGAATTGGCAACCGCTGAAGCGATTGTAGAAGTCAAGAAAAAATACTCCAAACCGATGCTGTCCTGTTTTATGGGGGTAGCTCCCCGCTCCGAGGGGGTAAAACTTTTGATGGAAAATAATATTCCCACCTACATTTTCCCGGAATCGATTGCCAAGACACTTTCAGCTATGGTCAAATACCGCATCTGGATTGAAAAACCCGAAGGAAAAGTTGTTTCACTTAAAGGGGATAAAGAGAAAGTCCAGAAGATAATCAATGATGAATGGCAGAAAGATAAAACCCAGATTACCGGTGAAAAAGCTCTGGATATCTTTGAGGCCTACGGAATTCCGATTGCTCCATACCAGATAGCTAAGACAGCCGAAGAAGCCAGTTTGCTTGCAAAAAAGATGGGATATCCGGTGGTGATGAAAATTCATAACCCGGAAATTTTGCATAAAACAGAATTAGGCGGGGTTTTGTTGGACCTGAGAGACGAGCAAGAAGTCCGGGCTGGATTTTCTGATTTAAAAAAGAAAGTCGAGAAACAGAATCTGTCCTTTTGCGGAGTGGTAGTGCAGAAAATGATTAAGGGAGGAGTGGAAACGGTTTTGGGTATGACCACGGACCCAATTTTCGGGCCGCTTTTGATGTTCGGTCTGGGGGGAATAAATGTGGAGATTTTAAAGGATGTCTCCTTCAAAGTTCTTCCTCTGACGGACCAGGATGCCGAAGAAATGATAAAGTCACTCAAAGGTTACCGGCTTTTGACCGGATTTCGCGGCTCAAAACCGGTGGATATAAAAGAACTGCAAAACTCTCTACTGAAATTATCCCAGCTGATAACGGATTTCCCACTGATTGACCAAATCGATATAAACCCTTTTATTGCATCAGATACAAAAGAAAATACTAAAGCAGTGGACGCCAGAATAATCTTAAGAAAATAATGTCTCAACTATGTTTGACATAAATGTCTCAACTATCTTCGACATGAAGGAGGATTAATGGAAATTAAAAAGGTAGGTGTGGTGGGTTGCGGGCTGATGGGTTCTGGAATTGCAGAGGTGTGCGCCAAATCCGGCTACAAAACCAAAGTGCGGGAAGTTTCAGAAGAGGTGTTGAAAAAAGGTCAGGAAAGAATCAATAAATCCCTGGATAAAGCGGTGGAAAGAGGGAAAGCCACACCGGAGCAGAAAAAACAAACTCTGGAGAATCTATCTTTTACCACAAAATTAGAAGATTTCAAAGAGGTGGATTTGGTGATTGAAGCGGTGATAGAAAATATGGAAGAAAAGAAAAAGATTTACAAAGCTCTGGATTCGGTCTGTCTGCCTCACGCAATTTTTGCCTCCAACACTTCCTCCTTATCCATTGTGGAAATGGGTTCAGTCACCAAAAGGATTTCCAAAATGCTGGGGATGCACTTTTTCAATCCGGTGCCGGTGATGAAATTGGTGGAATTAGTGAAGCCAATCACGGTTGACCCGGAAGTTTTTGAAACCGCTAAAAAGTTCGCCCAATCTTTGGGAAAAACAGTAATTATAGCCAAAGACACCCCGGGATTTATTGTCAATCTGCTATTAGTCCCATATTTACTGGATGCGGTGCGGGCAGTCGAATCCGGTTTAGCCACCAAAGAAGATATCGATACCGGCATGACTTTGGGTTGCGGGCATCCTATGGGACCGATTGCGCTTTTGGATTTTGTAGGTTTGGACACCACTTATTATATTGCCGAAGCCATGTATCAGGAGTTCAAAGACACCCGCTATGCCGCACCGCCGCTTCTGAAAACCATGGTCTTGGCTGGTTTTAACGGCAAAAAAGCGGGCAGAGGTTTTTACACTTATCAATAAGGAGAAAAAATGGGATACAAAAATGTTCTGGTGGATAAACAAGAAAGCATTGCCACGGTTACAATTTCCCGCCCCCAGGTTTTGAATGCTTTGAATGATGAAACCATTTCGGAACTTATCCACTGTTTCAGCGAGCTGCAAAAAGATGCTAAAGTTATGGTTATAATTTTAACCGGGTCAGGGGAGAAAGCTTTTGTTTCGGGGGCCGATATCAATGAATTGAAAGCGGCGGATTCATTCGGGGGAGTGAAAAAATCTCTCAAAGGAGAAGAGCTTTTGTTTCTGATGGAAAATATGGACAAAGTGGTCATAGGTGCCATAAACGGGTACGCTTTGGGAGGCGGCTGTGAGTTAGCTTTGAGCTGTGACATCCGAATCGCCTCTGAAAATGCCAAATTGGGTCTGCCGGAAGTTTCTTTAGGAATTATTCCGGGCTATGGTGGAACTCAACGTCTTCCCCGCTTAGTCGGTCAAGGAAAAGCCAAAGAGCTAATTTTTACCGGAGATTTAATCGACGCCCAGGAATGTTTGCGCATCGGCTTAGTGGAAAAAGTTGTTCCCTTAACAGATCTTTTACTGACCTGCAAAAATTTAGCTGCCAAAATTGCCACAAAAGGACCTGTGGCTGTCAAAATTGCCAAAAAATGTATCAACTTGAGTCTGGATGTGGATTTAAAGACCGGCTGCGATTATGAGGCCACCCAATTCGGGATGGTCTGCTCTTCTCAAGATAAAGTGGAAGGAACCTCGGCTTTCTTAGAAAAAAGAAAACCGAACTTTACCGGTAAATAGATTTTCCTAATCTGGTTCTTAAAATTATCTACAGGTCTCGCTACCCTACATTAACCCTTTTCTATATCTTTAAGTATTATGCTATTTGAATTGACTCGTGATAATTTAGAAATTATATTGAGTTAGTAAAAAATTCTATTCCTATGAGTAAACTTTCGGTTCAAAAACTTATCTACGACTGGAATAAGCAGGGCTCCGGTAAATTCAAACCCCAAAAAATTGAATTCGACGACGAAACTCTGCGGGACGGTCTGCAGTCTCCTTCGATAATCGACCCACCCATTGAGCAAAAGCTAAAAATTTTACACCTGATGGAAGATCTGGGAATAGATAAAGCCGATATCGGTTTACCTGCTTCCGGTGAACGTGCCAAACAGGATATGTTGCAGATTGCTAAAGAGATATATGATAACAAAATGAAAATCAGCCCCAGCTGTGCGGTCCGGACTATGGTCAAAGACGTGCAGGCCCTGATTGAGGTCTCTGATAAATTAGGAAAACCGATAGAAGCGGATATGTTTGTCGGTTCATCTCCCATTCGGCAATATGCCGAAGACTGGAATTTAGATAAACTTTTAAAATTTACTGAAGAGGCGGTCAGCTATGCAGTCAAAAATAAAATTCCGGTGATGTATGTGACCGAAGATACCACTCGAGCTGACCCCAAGATTGTCCAAAAACTTTATACTTTGGCTATTGAGTGCGGAGCTCACCGAGTCTGTGTCTGCGACACTGTAGGTCATGCCACACCAGCCGGGGCTTACAATCTGATTCGATTCGTCAAAAAAGTGGTGGAAAAAACCAAAAAGAAAGTTAAAATCGACTGGCACGGGCACCGTGATCGGGCTTTGGATGTAGCCAACTGCATGGCAGCCATAGAAGCCGGTGCTACCAGAGTTCACGGCACTGCCTTAGGAATCGGGGAAAGATGCGGTAATGCTTCCATGGATTTGCTTTTGGTGAATTTCAAACTTATGGGTTGGATAAAAAATGACTTGTCCAAACTAGCCGAATATTGCCAGACCGTTTCGGAAGCGGTAGGTGTCCCCATTCCCCACAACTACCCGGTAGTCGGAATGGATGCTTTCCGGACCGTCAGCGGGATTCACGCTGCTGCCATAATTAAAGCCGAAGAAAAAGGGGAAAAAGAGTTGGCTGATCTGGTTTATTCCGGGGTCCCGGCCGGGATGTTCGGTTTATCCCAAAAAATAGAAATCGGGTTTATGTCCGGCATCTCCAATGTGATTTACTGGCTCAAAAAAAGAAATATCCAGCCGGAAAAAGGTCTGGTGGATAAAATCTTTAATTTTGCTAAGTCCTCCAATCGTATATTAACTGACGAAGAGATTATGGAGTTAGTCAACTCCAAATACTGGTAAATTCTAACCAAAGAGATATATATGGGAATGAACATCACTGAAAAAATCTTAGCCAGTCACTGCGGCAAATCCAAGGTCACCCCGGGTGAAATCATCAACGCCAAAGTGGATTTGGCCATGGCCAATGAATTATCGGCCCAACTGGCCATCAAGGAATTTGATGACTGGGGGATGAGCAAAATTTTTGATTCCAACAAAGTGGCCCTGATTCCGGACCATTTCACCCCCAACAAAGATATCACCTCCGCCAATATCGCCAAAAAAGTCCGTGAATTCGCCTGGAAGCATAATATCAAATTTTATATAGAACAGGGGAGAGCCGGAATTGAGCATGCAGTGATGGCTGAACGGGGTATGGTTTTACCCGGTGAAGTTTTAATCGGCGGTGACTCTCATTCCACCACCTGCGGCGCTATGGGCTGTTTTGCGGCCGGAGTCGGTTCCTCCGACATCGCTTATGCCTGGGCTCTGGGGGAAATCTGGCTGAAGGTTCCTTACAGCATGAAACTGAATTTAAAAGGGAAATTAAAACCCTGGGTTTCCGGCAAGGATATCATTCTTCACATCATAAAAGATATCAGCGTGGATGGAGCTACTTATATGGCTATGGAATTCACCGGTCCGGGAGTTTCCCAATTGAATATGGCAGACCGTTTCACCATGGCCAATATGTCCACCGAAGCCGGCTCCAAAAACGGAATCTTTCCGGTGGATGATGAAACTTTACAATATGTCAAAAATACCGAAAGGTATAAGCTGGAAAAACCGGAATTTAAAATCTATGAATCCGACCATGATGCCCAGTATGAAAGTGAGAAAGAGTACGATATGTCTGCTATTGAACCGCAGATAGCTTGTCCTTTTTCACCCGGGAATGTCAAGCCGCTTTCTGACGTTGAAAAACTTCCCATCGATGCCGTGATTATCGGCACCTGCACCAACGGCTGGATTGAGGATATGCGTAGGGCTGCGGCGGTTTTCAAAGGGCACAAAGTTCATCCTAAAGTCAGGGTGATTGTGATTCCCGGTTCAACCTGGATTCAAAAACAAGCCATTCAGGAAGGATTAGCGGAAATTTTCATCGAATCCGGCTGTGTGTTTTCTACTTCTACTTGTGGGCCTTGTATCGGCGGGCATATGGGGGTTTTGGCGGAAAAAGAAAGATGCGTTTCAACTACGAATAGAAATTTCGTGGGTCGGATGGGACATCGGACAGCGGAAACTTATTTGGCTAATCCGGCTGTGGCGGCGGCTTCGGCGATTTTGGGCAGAATAGCTGGTCCGGAGGAATTGTAGAATCAAAATACGCATATGTCATTCTGAGTCCCGATAAATCGGGACTCAGAATCTCGATTCTTTTAAAAACGGGATCCTTCTCTTCGTTTACCCTGAGTTAATTGAAGGGTTCAGGATGACAGAAAAAGGAAAATCGATGCTTCTCAAAGGTAAAGTCTGGAAATACGGTGAAAACATCAACACCGATGTAATCTTACCCGGTCGCTGGTGTCACCTTTATTTGGAAGAAGATTTGGCCAAGCACTGTCTGGAAGATTTGGACCCGGATTTTGTCAAAAATGCCTCCCCGGGTGATATAATCGTAGCCGGAAAAAATTTTGGCTGCGGCTCCTCGCGTGAAATCGCTCCTTTAGCCATCAAAGCCGCCAAGGTCTCCTGCGTCATCGCCCCTTCTTTTGCCCGAATTTTCTACCGCAACGCCATCAATCTGGGATTTCCTATTTTTGAATCCGAGGAATGTTTCCAAAAAGCAGAAACCGGAGATATTTTAGAAGTAGATATGGCTTCCGGTGTTATTACTAATCTCACCAAAAAAGAGAAATATTCCTCCACCCCTTTTCCGGAATTTATGCGGATGATTATCCAAAAGGGAGGATTGAAAGGTTATATTTCTGAAAGAATGAAAAAAAGCTAAAGCTTCTTTTAAAGATAACTACTTGCCACTAAAAAAATCGTAGACGGGGAACAATCCCCGTCCTTTCAATAGGTGGGGAAAGGAT
>JBIOYE010000158.1:0-4499 GCA_044870015.1 Candidatus Zixiibacteriota bacterium | reverse complement strand
GGTTTAAATTCATCTCTTATGCGGTGTGGTGGATCAGACAAGCTATTTTGCAGGCATTGGCCGAGCAGTCCCGTATCGTCAGATTGCCTTTGAACCGGGTTGGAACCCTGCATAAAATCGGGAAAATTTCTAATTCTTTGCAGCAGGAATTCGGAAGAGAACCGTCTGCCGATGAGATTGCCAAAGAGTTGGCTCTAACTTCCCTGGAAGTCTCCGACACTTTAAAAATTTCCAATACTCATCTTTCTCTGGATTCCCCTTTTTCAGTTTCGGAAGATAACAGCTTAATCGATGTTTTAGAAGACCAGTTTCAGCCGGCTCCGGATGAAGCCCTTTTATCCGAATCTTTGAAAATTGAAATTGAGAAAGCGCTGGATACTCTGTCAGCCCGGGAAGCTGAAGTGTTGGGATTGTATTTTGGTTTGAATCATGAAAAAGCTTTGACTTTAGAGGAAATCGGAGTGCGCTTCAATTTGACCCGGGAAAGAGTGCGTCAAATCAAGGAAAAGGCGATTCGGAGATTGAGGCATGCTTCCAGAAGCAAGGCGTTGAGGGCTTATTTAAACTAAATAAATTTTACACAGAATAGAAAAGCGGAGAAGTGAACAACTTTTCCGCTTTTTATTTTATGGCACAATTTTGTGTCGGGAGTAGATCCCGACGGAACAGAAATGATTATCCGCCTGCCTTACTATTAAATTCCTCCTTCAGTATCCCCATCATAACCACATCATGATATTTTCCCTCGTCAAAATGCCCCTGTCGTAGAATCCCCTCTTTTTTAAAGCCACACTTTTCATAAGATCTGATAGCCCGAGGATTAAAATCCCATACACTCAAATAGATTCTATGCAGATTCATCCGGTTAAAAGCAAAATCTAAGAGAGTCAGAGTAGCATCTGTGCCGTAACCTTTATCCCAATCCTCTTTTTTCCCAATGGCAATGGCTAGTTCGGCATTACGGTCTTTCCAGTTGATTCTATGCAGACCGATATTTCCCAGATACCGACCCTCTTTAGTTTCAAAAGCAAATACTTTATCTGCAGCATCAAAATTGTGGATATTTTCTAACCATTTCTCTTCCTGTTCCTTGGAAACCGGATAGAGAAAAAACGAGGACAGATTTTTGGTTATCTCCGGGTCATTGACCCACTGCATTACAGAATCCAAATCTTTTTTCTCCAAAGCCCTGATTCTGACCTTTTTCCCATCCATAAGATTTTTGAGCTAAGGTTTTCCCACCTTGAGACAAGGTGGGTCTACGAATTACAGGATACGATTTTATTACTCTAATTCTAAAAATTCGTCAAGCGGTCTATCAAACCCCTCTGAACAGCCAGATGCTCGAAGAAACGATAAATTATAACTGATAAATAAACCAAAATTAAAGTTGAAAGAGTTAAAATGAAAAATAACTCTAAATTACCTATACCGGATAAAACCTGACACATCCTTTCGCCGGTGATATATCTGCGGGCCAGCTCAATCCAGTAGGTTAAAGGATTGATTAAGGAGATTTTTTGCAGCCAGTAAGGTAAAACCTCGATGGGGAAAATCGCTCCGCTGACTAAGAAAAATAAACCGGCCACTCCTTCGGTCAGATAAAAACTGTGATGAGCCGTCACCATGGAGACCGCCGCCAAAATCACACCTAAAGCCGCAATCCCCAAAAGTCCGATTAGCGTAACCAATACCAGCATAGGATAATTTACCGTGGCCAAATTGATTTGTATTTTTAAAACCAACATTCCAAAAGCAATCGTGGCAATCACCGCAAAAACCGTAATGAATAATTTGGCGGTGCCCCGGCCGAAAAGATAAAAATACATTTTAGCCGGGGAGATAAAAATATATTTCAGCATCTGGTAATGCTCCCGGTCTTCATGAATGGACCAGGCCACTCCATACAGAACATTCCCCACAAACATAAAAAAAGCGTTCCCCAGATACATAAAGGTCAAGTTGTAACTTCCGCTTGCCTGGGCATGGCCGGATTTGGCAATCACCCAGTACATTACCACTAAAATCATGGAAGAGGCCAGAGGACGGACCACCGAATAAACTGCAAAAATCCACCAGTCGGCCCAGTTGGATTCCATTTTCCAGCCCAGCCAGGAAGCCAGTTTTAAAGTCTTGGTGTGAGTGGAAAAATTCTGATTCATGCTATTGCCACTTTAAAGTCAGACGCCCCTGCTTTTTCCCCAAATTCTCCATAAACAAAAGGGCATAATGCGAAATCCAGATATAAAAAATGGATAAACCCAACAGCAACAGAATTTCAATCTTCACATCCAGAAAACCCAGGGTCTTGCCGGTTTTAAAACAGAGCTGCCTCATCCCGTCCAAACCCAGACTAATCGGGATGGCAGAAGCAAACATAGCTAAGGTGTAGCCCAAAGTTTTAACCGGGAAGAAAAATCCGCCCAAAAGATAAATCGGCTCCTGAAATAAATTAGAAGTATGCCAGGCCTCCCGACCCCACAGCATAAACATAGAGGCAAAAAACATCCCCATACCATACAGAGCAATCATGGTCAAAATGAAAATCAGAAAAAGTTCCACAATTCCGCTGATGAAAAAATTGACCCGGAAAAGTAAGCTGCCAAAAACAAAGACCACCACTGCTCTTAAAGTAGCGTAAAATATTCCACCGATAGCCATTCCCAGCAAAATAGACATCCGGGAAATCGGAGCAATCAAGTACAATTCTAAATTGCCCATCTCCTTTTCCCAGTAAAATTGCGAAGCCATAGACCATAAAACATTCATCCAGTAGGCAGTCATAGCTCCCCCCAAAATCACAAACCCGATATATTCTTCCGGAGCCCGCAATGCTTTGTAGACATAGACAAAAGCGGCGGTATTCAACAACGGCAGAACCGTTTCGGATAAAATCCAGGAGGGCTCCCGGTTAGCCCCCACAATCCGAACATAAGCCCGGGCCCAGATAGATTTAAGATTGGTTTTTAAATCAGTTTTCACTTTCCAGGCTCCTTCCCACCAAAGCCACAAAGACATCTTCCAACGAAGGGTCGGTCTTGCTCAAAGAAATAATTTTCGAGCCGTTTGAGCTTAAAGCTTGGGTCACCTGTGAAATAGCGGAATCATTTTCCAGAATAAATTTCAGTTCGGTTCGTCCAATATTATGTTTATGCTCCAGAGCGAATTTTTTGACTCCCGGCAGCTGGGAGAAATGCTCAAAATTTTCATCGGTCAGATTAATTTCAATATGCACGACGGTTTCTTTCCTCAGAAGTTTTTTCAAATTGGAGGGAGTATCGCAGGCAATCACCTTGCCGTGGTCAATAATGGCAATCCGGTCGCATAGCTCATCGGCTTCGGCCATATAATGGGTCGTCAGTAGCACAGTTTTCTGGGGATTATTTTTAACCCAATTTAGAATATATTTTCGGACTTCACGGGCAATCTGCACATCCAGCCCCAAGGTGGGCTCGTCAAAGAATAAAATTTCCGGGTCGCTGACAAAACCCCGAATCACGTTCATCTTCTGTCTCATCCCGGTGGAAAGCTTTCCGATTCTGGTTTTGGCGAACTCCTCCAGGCCAAATAGCTTAAGCAAGGTATCGATTCTTTCATAAGCAATTTTTTTGGGGACCCCGTAAAATTGAGAAAACATCCACAGGTTTTCCCGCACATTCAAAATGCCGTAACCGGAATGCTCTCCGCCGGAAACCATATTTATTCTTCGCCGCACCAGAGCCGGATTTTTGACCACGTCTACTCCGTCCACCAGAGCGGTCCCGGAGGTGGGCAAAAGCAAAGTGCACAGAATCTTAATCAAGGTAGTTTTGCCGGCACCGTTGGGCCCCAGGAGCCCGAACAACTCGCCTTTGTTGATGGTCAGGTTGACCTCCTCCAGAGCAGTGATGAAAGAAGGCGCGGGCTTGTCCTTGGACTTTTTAATTTTAAAAGTCCGATTCAGTTTTAAAGTTTCGATGGCCTGATTCATTTTTTTTATCCGTCAAAAAACCGCGACTTGTCGGAGAAGCCGCGGTTAGTTTTTACCTTGAGCTTTCCTCAATAGTTTGAAAAGGGGTCTGACTTTTATAGAACGTAAAATGCCTGCACTTTGCTTGACTGCCCGGATAAGTCCATAAATATAAAAAAAACAGATTTTGTCAAGTTATTTTATAACAATTGAAAGTCTTGGATTTCTAACCAAAATTTATTCGTAGAATAAATTTCAAAAGATTTATTAAAATCCCAAAAATTTCAAGCGCAAAAATATTTTCAAAAAATCAAAAAAAGTTCTTGACAAAAAAAGCCAACGACTTATTTTGGTTGTGAGAAGAAAATTTTAGGAATTTTGCTCTTGTAAAAAAGAAAAAAAGTTGGCAGTAGATTCTTGGTTGCATAGCTTTTCTATGCAGTAGCAGTATAAACCCTAACCTCTAAAAACAGAGGAGGTGAAGAAATAAATGCCGACCAAGAAAAAAGGTATGAAGAAGGCCAAGAAGCGCAAAAAAAGATAGGATAGA
>JBIOYE010000157.1:0-6920 GCA_044870015.1 Candidatus Zixiibacteriota bacterium | reverse complement strand
AAGAGCCGTCTTTTCTCTTGGTTTCCCGGGGGGTCCGGACCACCACGGCTTTGCAGACATCACTTTTCTTGATCTCCGCTCCGGCTATGGCATCTTTGACCGTGGCTACTATGATATCCCCGATGCGGGCGTATCTTTTTCTGGTCCCTCCCAGGACTCTAAAACATCTGACTTTTCTGGCTCCGGAATTATCCGCCACGTTTAGCAGTGAATATTCTCTTATCATAATTATTCACGAACCTTTTCTAAAACCTCTACCAGTCTCCAGCGTTTTAGTTTGGACAAGGGTCTGGTTTCCATAATTTTGACTAAATCTCCGGCTTTGGCTTCTTGTTTGGCATCGTGAGCATAAAATTTGGAGGTCCTTTTGACGGTTTTGGAATATTCCGGGTGCCGGAAAGTTCGCTCCACTCCCACCACTATGGTTTTCTGCATCTTGTCAGATAAAACTTTTCCGATTCTTATTTTTCTCTGTCCCCGCATCTTTTATTCCTTTTTGCCTGAAGACACCGTCTTTTTAACTTCCGATTCCGAAGCTAACCTTCGGATTCCTTTTTCATCTTCGTTTAGAATAGTGTTAATTTTAGCTATATCCCTTTTCAGATTTCTTAATCTTAAAGGGTTTTCTAACTGTTTGGTCATCTTTTTTAATCGTAAATTGAACAATTCCTCTTCCAATTCATGCTTTTTTTGCAATAATTCTTCTTTGGTATAATCCCGCAGTTGAAATATTTTCATTTTATTTTACCCCGGTCATTTCGGTTCTGGATACATATAAAGTTTTGATAGGCAGTTTATGAGCTGCTAACCTCATGGCTTTTTGGGCAATCTCCGGAGTTACTCCTTCCAACTCGAATAGGACTCGGCCGGGCTTAACTACTGCCACCCAGAATTCCGGATTTCCTTTTCCCTTTCCCATTCTGGTTTCAGCCGGTTTTTTGGTGACCGGCTTGTCCGGAAAAACCCTTATCCAGACCTTGCCTCCTCTTTTGATAAAGCGGGTTAGAGCAATTCGGGCCGCCTCTATTTGTTTGTTGGTCATCCAGCAGGGTTCCAGTGCTTTGAGACCGTATTCACCGAAGCTGATTTCCGAACCCCGGTAAGCTTTCCCGCTCATGCGGCCTCTTTGCTGTTTTCTGTATTTTACTCTTTTGGGCATCAACATAAAAATTACTCCTAAGCCTTCGGCTTAGATTCTGTGGAAGGCCGGTTCCGGCCGGGTTTTCTTCTCGGCCCCTGATTCCTGCCTCGGTCAGATGAGCCTCTGGACTCCGGTCTTCTTTCTTCCCGGCTTCTTTCAAAAGTAGGGATTTCTGCTCTGATACCGGCATCCGGGCCCAAAACTTCCCCTTTGCAAATCCAGGCTTTTACCCCGATGCAGCCGTAGGTGGTAAAAGCGGTGGCGGTGGCATAATCAATGTCCGCTCTAAGAGTATGCAAGGGAACTTTTCCATCCATATATTGCTCGGAGCGGGCAATTTCAGCCCCGGCCAATCGACCTCCACACATAATCTTAACCCCCTCGGCACCGGCTTTTTTGGCCTGGTTGATGGCTTTCTTCATAGCCCGGCGATAGGAAACTCTTCCTTCCAATTGCTTGGCTATGCTTTGAGCCACCAGACTGGAAGAGAGTTCCGGCTTTTTGACTTCAATAATATTGACGGTCATATCTTTTTTGGTCAGATGCTGCAATTCTTCTTTGAGTTTGTCTACTTCCGCACCTTTTCGGCCAATCACAATCCCCGGACGGGCGGTGTGAATATCCAGGGTAATCTTTTGGGGAGTGCGGACAATTTCAATCAGGGCAATACCGGCGTTTTCCAGTCTTTTTTCGGTATACTTTCTGATGATTAAATCTTCATTCAGAAAATCCCCGAAATTCTTGGTGGCAAACCACCTGGAATTCCAGGTTTTAATAATGCCTAATCTCAAACCTACCGGATTGGTTTTCTGTCCCAAATTATCCTGCTTTCTTGGTTACTTTTTTGGTTTTCGGTTTAGCCACCTTTTTAGGTGCTTTAGTTTTTTCAGCAAGTTTTTGTAATTCCTGTGCTTTGGCTTTTAATTTTTCCGGAGTTTCAGCCACGGTTACGGTTATATGAGCGGTTCTTTTTCTGATTCGGTAAGCCCTTCCCATCCCCACCGCCCTGATTCTTTTCAAAGTCGGACCGCCGTTGACGTAAATCTCTTTGACGAACAAATCTTCGGCTTTAAGTTTAGCGGTCCCTTCTAAATTCAGAACATTGGCTGTGGCGGAGTTTATGGTTTTCTCCAGAGGGACGGCCGCATACTTGGGGGTAAAGTGCAAAATCTGCAGCGCTTCCGGTACTTTTCTTCCCCGCACTAAATCGGCAACTCTCCTGAGTTTGCGGTCTGACATTCTGACAAATCTGGCTACGGCTTTGGCTTGCATTTTATTTTCTGTTATATTTTTAAATTTTTCTCGTTTTTTCTGAAAAGCTTACTGTTTGATGGCAACCGCCCTTTCGGTGATTCTTCCCGAATGCTGCCTGAAAGTCCGGCTGGGAGAAAATTCTCCCAACTTGTGTCCCACCATGTTCTCGGTTATGAAGACCGGTAAGAACTTATTCCCGTTATGAATCGCCAGCGTATGACCCACAAATTCCGGGGTGATGGTCGACCGTCTGGACCAGGTTTTGATGACCTTTTTTTCTCTGGTTTCATTCATCTTTTGAATTTTGCTCATCAGATGCTGGTCCACAAAGGGACCTTTTTTAAGTGATCTGGGCATTTTTAATCAGCTCTTTGCAGGTTTTAATTTTTTAGTTATTCAAGTTTATAGTTTGGTTTAACTTTGTTTTATCAATTTTTTAGAAATTTACTTCCTTCTTTTCACGATATAGTTGTCAGAAGGCTTGCTCTTTCTGGTTTTTAAACCTTTGCTTTTCAATCCCCAGGGGGAACAGGGATGACGACCACCGGAGGATTTACCTTCTCCTCCTCCCATGGGGTGGTCCACCGGATTTTTGGCTACTCCCCGGTTGCGGGGACGATAACCCAACCACCTGGTCACGCCGGCTTTACCGTAGGAAATATTTTCATGGTCCAAATTACCCACCTGTCCTAGAGTAGCAAATCCGTCCAATCTGACCAAGCGAATTTCTCCGGAAGGGAGTTTGAGATGGGCATAATCTCCTTCCTTGGCGGCCAAAATGGCGTAAGAGCCGGCTCCCCGGGCAATCTGACCCCCTTTTCCTTTTTTAAGCTCTACGTTGTGCACAAACGAACCTAGGGGGATTTTGGCCAATGGTAAACTGTTTCCGATTTTGATTTCGGCTTCTTCTCCGGACATCAGGGTTTCCCCCACCTTTAATCCGTCCGGTGCTAAAATGTATCTTTTTTCTCCGTCTACATAATACAGGAGTGCGATTCGGGCGGAGCGGTTGGGGTCATATTCGATAGCAATGACTTTGGCGGGAACGTTCAATTTCTCCCGTTTGAAATCGATAATTCTTAAAAATCTTTTATGTCCGCCGCCGATGTAGCGGGCGGTTACCCGTCCGTTATTGTTTCTGCCTCCGGATTTTCTCAGAGGAAGGATTAAGGATTTCTCCGGTCTGCTCTTGGTAATCTCCGCAAAATCAGAGATGGTTCTCCAGCGCAAACCTGCCGTTACCGGTTTAAAACTTTTTATTCCCATATTTAGACCGCCTCAAATATTTCTATACTGTTATCTTTTTCCAGTCGCACTATGGCTTTCTTCCAATCCGGCTTGGGCCCTTCCAGTCCGAAACGGACTTTCTTGACTTTGCCGTGATTGATCATGGTTCTGACATCTTTGACTTTGACTTTGAACAAGCTTTCTATGGCTTTTTTGATTTCAATTTTGTTGGCACCTTTATCCACCACAAAAATATATTTATTTTCTTTTTCTTTTAGAAGGCTGCCTTTTTCTGACAGCAAAGCTTTTTTGATTATCAGACGCGGGTCTTTCATCCGGCTAAGCCCTCCTCCAAACTCTCCCAGGCATTCTTGGTCAAAAGCAGATAATCGGAATTCAATATCTCATAGGCATTGACCAAACTGGCTCTTTTGTAGGTCAATTTGGCTATGTTGCGAAAAGATTTAATCAGATTCTCATTTTTGCCTTCTATTAAAAGCAATACTTTGTTCCCCTTTATTCCCAGGTTATCCAGGATGGAAACCGCGCTATTGGTTTTAGGGGTTTCAAAATTCGGCTCTTCGATTATTTTTATTCTTTTTTCCTGGGCTTTGTCTGCCAGGGCGGATTTTAAAGCCAAAAGTTTTATCTTGCGGGGTAAACTGACCGAGAATTCCCGTGGATGCGGTCCGTGGGCTCTTCCTCCGCCGACCCAGATGGGTGAGGTGTTGGAGCCGGCTCTGGCTCTTCCGGTCCCCTTTTGTCTCCAGGGTTTGATTCCGCCTCCGGTCATGGTGGCTCTGGTCTTGGTGGCAGCCGTTCCCTGTCTCTGGTTGGTCAGATAAGCCTTTACGTACTGATGCACCACCAGGGGATTGGGCTTGATCCCGAAAATTTCTTTTTTGAGATTCACCTTGGAAACTTCTTTACCTTCTGGATTGTATATAGCTGCCTGTGACATAATTTTAATTATATGGTTCGGGTTTTAATCTTTTTGACGGTTACCAGAGAATTTTTCTTTCCCGGCACCGCACCTTTAATCAGGAGAAGATTTTTTTGGAGATCCACATCTACTATTTGCAAATTTTTTGTGGTGACCTGCTCTCCTCCCATTCTTCCGGCCATTTTCTGTCCTTTCCAGGTATGGGAAGGAAATGAGCTGCCACCGATGGACCCGGGAGCTCTTAGCCGGTCTGATTGTCCGTGAGATTTGGGACCGCCGGCAAAATGATGCCTTCTGACTCCTCCCTGAAATCCGTGCCCTTTGGAGATTCCGATAATATCTACTTTTTCTCCGGGATGGAAGATGTCCACTTTCACCTCTTGTCCGACCTGAATTTTGTCATCGATCACCGCTCTTACTTCTCTTAAAAACCTTTTAGGTTCCACCTTGGCTTTTTCAAAATGTCCCAGCATCGCTTTGGGAACTAATTTTTTTTTCTTGCCCCCGAATCCTATCTGAATTGCCTGATAACCATTTTTTTCTTTTGTTATCACTTGTACAATAGGGCAGGGACCGGCTTCAATGACGGTCACCGGAACGATATCCCCGTTGGTATCAAAAATTTTGGTCATTCCTATTTTTCTGCCTATAATTCCGGTAATCAACCTGTCCTCCAGAATACGCCTTTCTTAAAAGCATGTAACACCGCCTGCAGTTTACCTTTTAAAACCCGGCCGATGTCGTCTGAAAACCCTCTTTCCTGCAAAAAACTTACCAGTTCTGCATAGCCGGAAAGTCTGGGCTTTCGGGCGATAAGGTATAAAATTTCCCGTTCCTTCATGGACAAAGCCAGACTGAAACCGTTAATAGTCAATATGTAGGTATTGTCGTCTTCCGCGTACACTGTCGTAAAATCTTTCTTTTTCATACTTTAATCTCCACATCCACTCCCCCGGGCAAATCCAATCTCATCAGGGCATCCACGGTCTGGGGGGTGGATTCAAAAATGTCAATCAAACGTTTATGAACCCTCATTTCAAATTGCTCTCTGGATTTTTTGTCGGTGTTGGTGGAGCGCTGGACTGTATAAACCGACCTTTCCGTGGGCAAAGGTATAGGCCCTGAGACTCTGGCTCCGGTTCGCAAGGCAGTTCTGACAATCTCCTTGGTAGACTTATCCAGGGTGAGGTGGTCGTAAGCCTTTAACTTTATCCTGATTTTCTGTCCTTCCATAATCTTCGATTTTAAATGAGCAAGTTGAAATTTCTGTTTATTTAATCTGTGGTTTAAATTTATTTATTTTACAATTTGAGTTACCACGCCGGCTCCCACGGTTCGGCCCCCTTCTCTTATGGCGAATCTCAGCTCCTTTTCCATAGCTATGGGGACTATCAGCTCCACCTCGATGGTAACATTATCCCCGGGCATCACCATCTCCACTCCTGGCGGAAGCTGGACTACACCGGTCACATCCGTAGTCCTGAAGTAAAACTGGGGTCGGTAACCGTTGAAAAAGGGTGTGTGCCTGCCTCCCTCCTCCTTGGTCAAGACATACACCTCTCCTTTAAAATTGGTGTGGGGAGTAATACTTCCCGGAGCCGCTACCACCATCCCCCGCTCCAGCTCATCTTTCTCGATACCTCTCAAGAGCAATCCTATATTATCCCCGGCTTCCGCTCTATCCAATAGTTTCCGGAACATCTCCACTCCGGTGACCACCGTCTTCTTGGTCTCTCTTAATCCTACACGCTCCACCTCATCTCCCACCTTCACCACTCCCCGCTCAACTCTGCCAGTCCCTACGGTTCCTCTCCCGGTTATACTAAACACATCCTCCACCGGCATCAAAAAGGGCTTGTCTATGTCTCTTTTAGGAGTAGGCACATAACTATCCACCGCCTCCATCAACTCATAGATACACTTGAAAGCCGGGTCATCCGGCTTGGCATTGGGATCAACTCCGGCCTTCATGGCTCCCAAAGCCGAACCCTTCACCACCGGTATCTTATCCCCCGGAAATCCGTACTTCTTCAACAAGTCTCTCACCTCTAACTCCACCAATTCCAATAACTCCTTATCCTCCACCATATCCACCTTGTTCAAAAACACCACGATATAAGGTACCCCTACCTGACGGGCTAAAAGTATATGCTCCCGGGTCTGCGGCATAGGACCGTCAGCAGCCGAGACTACTAAGATGGCTCCGTCCATCTGGGCTGCTCCGGTTATCATGTTCTTCACGTAATCGGCGTGGCCCGGACAGTCCACGTGCGCATAATGTCTTTTATCCGTCTCATACTCCACATGGGCCGTGGCGATGGTGATTCCTCTCTCTCTTTCCTCCGGCGCATTATC
>JBIOYE010000156.1:0-5604 GCA_044870015.1 Candidatus Zixiibacteriota bacterium | reverse complement strand
ATTTTGAAACAAAGGGGTGCCCCGCTGAAAAGCGGGGCTGAGATTAAACCCTTAGAACCTGATCTGGATAATGCCAGCGTAGGGAAATAAAGTTTATTAAACCGCACATCCAGTTCAGGAGTGCGGTTTTTAATTTGTGGAAAATTTAACCCAAAGGAGGTTTTACATGACTAAATTCAGTGCCGTAGGAGAAAGCCAGGTCACCAAAGCCATTGTAGACCATTTCTACGCCCAGCTTTCCAACTTCATCAAATCGGATGTCATCGTGGTGGGAGCCGGACCCAGCGGACTGGTAGCCGGAATGGATCTGGCTAAAAAAGGACACAAGGTTCTCTTGGTGGAAAACAACAACTATATCGGGGGCGGATTCTGGATTGGCGGATACTTAATGAATGGGGTTACGGTGAGAGAGCCGGCCAACCAGGTCTGGGATGAAATCGGTGTGCCTTATAAAGAAGTCGAGCCGGGTTTATTCTTGGCTGACGGTCCCCATGCCTGCTCCAAACTGATTGCGGCTGCCTGTGATGCCGGAGTCAAGATTCAGAACATGACCAGAGTGGAAGATGTGATTTTGAGAGAAAATAACCGGGTGGCTGGAGCGGTAATTAACTGGTCGCCGGTAGCGGCTTTGCCCCGCCAGATTACCTGTGTTGACCCGATTGCCATTGAATCCAAATTAGTGATTGATGCCACCGGACATGATGCCGTGGTAGCCAGGGCCTTAGCGGACCGAGAAGTTCTGCAGATGAAGAAAGTCTGCGGCTCTATGTGGGTGGAAAAATCAGAAGATACTCTGGTGGAAAAAACCGGTGAAGTTCATCCTGGGTTGATTTTATGCGGAATGTCGGTCTGTACTTTCTACGGAATCCCCAGAATGGGTCCGACCTTCGGCGGCATGCTTTTATCCGGCAGAAAAGCGGCCAGTATAGCTGACCAGATTATAAAAGAAAGATTTGCCGGCAAAGACAAAAAGGCTGAAAAAGTTCTGGTAGAAGCCTAATTTAGAAATTTTTGAAACCGGAAATTGTAGCGGTCGGATGTATCCGACCTATTTTCTCCTGTTCAAAGTTGGGATAATGAATGCTGGGTTTGTGCGATGAATCGCACCGCTACAAATTCCAAAGCAGTGGGTAGCCCTGTGGCCTCTGCCACTGGTAAGAAGTGGTTTTGAACTTTTGAAGGAGAGTGATTTTATGAGCAACAACAGTAACGGGAAGAAAACTTATTTTAAGAGAAGCTTTTCTGATAACGGGGAAACCATCTCGCAGATGTATTATGCCAAAAGGAATGTCATAACCGAAGAGATGAAGTATGTAGCAGAAATGGAAAATGAAGACCCGGAGGTAATCAGGGAGGAAATTGCACTAGGCAGGTTAATAATCCCCTCCAATATCAATCACAAAAGCTTAAAACCCATGGGAGTGGGAAAGAAAGTTTCCATCAAGATTAACGCCAACATCGGAAATTCGGCGGTCACTTCGGATATAGAGAACGAACTGCATAAACTTAATATGGCCGTCAAATTCGGAGCCGATACGGTGATGGATTTATCCACCGGAGGCGATTTGAATAAAATCCGGGAAGCCATAATCAAAGCCAGCCCGGTCCCGGTAGGAACCGTTCCGATTTATCAGGTGGTGACCGAAGTCAAAAAAATAGAAGATATCACTCCGGATGATTTGTTTGACATAATCGAACTCCAGGCCAAACAGGGTGTAGATTATATGACGGTTCATTGCGGGGTTTTATATGAATATCTCCCTTTAGTGAAAAATAGAATTACCGGAATTGTCTCAAGGGGCGGCTCTATTTTAGCTCTGTGGATGACCAAACATAAAAAGCAGAATCCCCTGTATGAGCATTATGATAAAATTTTGGAGATTGCCAGAAAATATGACGTCACTCTAAGTTTAGGGGATGGATTACGGCCGGGATGCTTAGCCGATGCTTCGGATGAGGCTCAATTTGCAGAGTTGGAGACCTTGGGTGAGCTTACTTTCAGGGCCTGGGAAAAAGATGTGCAGGTGATGATTGAAGGTCCCGGGCATGTTCCTTTGAACCAGATTGAAATGAATGTCCAAAAACAGCAGGAAATCTGTAAAGAGGCCCCTTTTTATGTGCTGGGACCGTTGGTAACCGATATTGCCCCGGGATACGACCATATCACTTCTGCCATCGGAGCCACTATGGCCGGTTACGCCGGCTCCAGCCTGCTTTGTTATGTGACTCCTAAGGAACATCTGGGATTACCGGAATTAGAGGACGTCAAACAGGGTGTGATTGCCTATAAAATTGCGGCTCATGCCGCGGATGTAGCCCGGGGATTTAAAAACGCCCGCCACAGAGATGATGAACTCTCCAAAGCCCGTTTTGCATTCGACTGGGACAGACAGTTCGAGCTTTCTTTGGATCCGGAGACCGCCCGCCGAATGCATGATGAGACCCTGCCTCATCCGGCTCACAAACATGCCGAATTCTGCTCCATGTGCGGACCCAAATTCTGCTCCATGCATATCACCCGGGAGATGAACAGATTTTTAGAAAAGCAGGAACGGGATGAGCTGGCTTCCAAGTTAGAATTCGGGACAAAGTGAGAATTTTTTGAGACGTTTTGATTTTGACTCCTGCAATTTACAAAGTTGTGGGAGTTTTTTTAGCATGGCTTTGTTAAAAATTTCACAAAGTTTGCCTTATTTTTGGTCTGGCTGTATAAAATTTCAAAAAAAATTCTTATATTTCGCTTGACTTTTTCCGTTTAAAATAATAGATTGTAAGTGGTCGAATTAACGAAAATTACTGCTTAGGTCAAAAGCCACTTTTGAACCGAAAGGCAGATATAGTTGACAAACCTAAAGCCTTAGGGAGGGAGTATGAAAGTGAGCATAGCGAAAGTTTTTTTGGTGGCTTTGTTACTGCTGTTATTTAGTTTCAGCTTCTCATTGGCCTGGGATCCACCGGACTATAGAAATACCGGTCATACCTGGGATGAGAAAAATGGCAGCACCGCTTATCGAAACAATACCCGCAATTACGTGGATGGATATTTTATTATTTTTACCAATCCTTACAGCTGGGTGATTGTGGATTTCGGCAGGACGGTCAAGAAAGACGGCGGCACAAAAGCCAATCAAACCGTTAACCGGGCTCAATAAACCTTAAAAATGGGTAAAGAATTTATTACCGGCTTGCAGGCCAAGCTGGATTATATAGAGTTATTGGTAAGAGAGCAAAAGTTCTCTCAGGCTCTGGCTGAAGTAAAAGAGCAGGAGACCCTGAAGGTCAGTTTTTCCTCTCAGCTGGAGAAAGGTAGATTTCTGTATCTTTCCGCTTGGACTCTGTATAATCTGGGACGCTATCCGGAAGCTCTATCCGAGGCCAAAGCCGCCTATGATATTTTCCGTTTTTCGGCGGACAATAAGTCCATCGGCGAAGTTCAGCATCTTCTGGGCTCTGTGTATCAGGCCCAGGGTGATTTCCCTAAGGCGGAGACTGAACTGCGCGATGCCATTGCCGCTTACCGCAGAATCGACGACCATCTGGGAATGGCCAATTGCCTGAATAAATTAGCCAATCTTTATTTTGTAAAGTCCGATTATCCTCAGACCATCAATTATCTGAAAAAAGCCCTGGTAGCCACCCAGCCCTCCGGAGATGTGAAAATGAAAGCCAGAATCCTGGGAAACCTGGGGAGAACTTACACCCTCTTGGGAGAGCTTAGCAGAGCAGAGGAGAATTTAAAATTAAACCTGGAAGCCAATCTAAAATTTAACGACGAAATCAACGCCTCCAAAGCCTATCTGGCTTTGGGTTACACTGTCTTACAGAAGAGAGATTTGGATTCAGCCAATACCTATTTTGAAAAAGCCCTGAAACTGATTGAAAAGAATAACCTTCCCCGTGAGTTAGCCATTTACCATGAATATTCCGGGGAACTGGCTTTCGTCCAAGGAGAATATCTGGAAGCCGAAGTCCAATATCAGAAAGTTTTGGAAATTGCCGAGAAAATCTCCCCGCAAGGGGACCTGACCAATCAGGGGCAACGGCTCATGGCCGAGCTGTGGCTGGCTCAGGGAGAGTATACCAAGGCCTTGAAAGCCGCCTCCTCCTCTCTGGAAGTTTCTCTGCAACTGGAAGACCAGCTGGAGCAGGGAGCGGTCTACCGCATTAAAGCCCAGATTTATGACGCCCTGCGAGAGGAAGACAAAGCCCGGAAGTTTTTATCCAAAGCCCTGGAAACCTTTAAGGGAATTAAGAATAACTTTGAATTGGGAAAAACTTATTTGGCGGCCGGGGAGTTGAAGTGTATCGACAATTTCACCCAGTTGAAGTTCTTGAGCAAAGCCGAGGATTTGTTTGGAGAGCTGAAATTAAATTACTTCTTGGGGACCACTTATCTGAAATTAGCCACCCATCTGTATCAACAAGAGGAAGAGAGCAAAGCCCTGCTTTTCTTACAGGAAGCGGAAAAAATCTTCAAGGAAAATGGCTACGAAACTGATTTGAAGGCCTGCTTGTTCCTGAAAAATCAGATTGAAAGAAAAATCTCCCAGGACAAAACCAAAAAAGCCATTCAGACCTATACTTTTGAGAATATCATTACCAAAAACCACAAGATTAAAGAGATTATCGATATCGTCAAGCAGTTCAAAGATACCGATTTGTCCCTTCTGATTGAAGGAGAGACCGGAGTGGGAAAAGACCTTCTGGCTCAGACCATTCATTTCCAGAGCAAACGGGCCAGCCAGAGATTTGTGGCGGTCAACTGCGCCGCTATTCCGGAAACTCTTTTGGAAAACCAGCTCTTCGGTTATCAGAAAGGGGCTTATACCGGAGCGGACAAGGATAAGCCGGGCTTGATTGAACTGGCGGATGGCGGGACTTTTTATATGGACGAGATCGCCGAAGCCCCTCTATCGATTCAGGTCAAGCTTTTGAGAGTTCTGGAGACCAAGGAGGTTTATCGCCTGGGGGATAATGAGGGGAAAAAGATTGATGTCAGGTTTATCGCTTCTACCAATAGGGATATCAGCAAAGCTATTGCTGAGGGGAAATTCAGAGAGGATTTATATTACCGGTTGTGCGGTTTGAATCTGAAACTGCCTCCTTTGCGGGAAAGAAAAGAGGATATTCCGCTTTTGATAGCTTATTTCCTGGAAGAAGCAGGATTAGATTTAAGTTTCCTGGAGAACAAGGATATTTATCAGGGATTTTTAGAATACGACTGGCCCGGCAATATCCGGGAGTTGGAAAATGAGATTAAAAAGACCTTAGTTTTGATTGACTGGAAGGATGACAAGGTTTTCAATATCCTGCAGGAGAAATTGAAGAGCTTGACCAAGAGACATTCCAAGGCGACTTCTCTGGCGGAAAAAGTTGAAGAGTTTGAGAAGAACTTGATTCTAGAAGCTTTGCGAGCCACCGGCGGAGTTAAGTCCCGTGCCGCCCGATTATTGAATATCCCTGAATCTACTTTGAGGCATAAAGTGGAGGCCTACCATTTAGAGCAAGAGTAAGTTTCCAATTTGTGGTGAACTGAAATAATGAAGGCGCTTTCAATTCTGTTTTTGCTGATTTTAGCTCGTAGACCCACGTTGTCCTCAACGT
>JBIOYE010000155.1:0-3336 GCA_044870015.1 Candidatus Zixiibacteriota bacterium | reverse complement strand
CAAAATCGCTGAAAGAAGTAATAAAGTGGCACAAGCTATGCAAGGAGGCAAAATTATTCATCTTAGAACTAAGTCCGGGACTGATATAACATTTTCAATGGAAGGAAGAAATCCTCATCCGGACACTGGCATTGTGCATAAGCCCGGAGACTTCTCCAATCTTCCGGCTGGTGAAGCCTATTTGGCACCCGTGGAAGGAACTGCCCAAGGAGTAATGGTAGTGGACGGAGCTATGGCTGGAGTCGGAAAAGTAAAAAAAACGATCAAAATGAGAGTAAAAGATGGTTTTGTGGTGGAAATTTCAGGAGGAATCGAAGCTAAGAAGTTGCAGAAATTATTAGAGCCGGTGGGACAGTTGGCTTACAACGTGGCTGAGCTGGGGGTAGGCACCAATGACAAAGCCAAAATTATCGGCTCGGTTTTGGAAGATGAGAAAGTATTAGGGACTGTCCATATGGCCATCGGTGATAATATGTCCATGGGAGGAAAAGTCTCCGTTCCTTCCCATTTAGATGGAATAATGATGAAACCAACTTTAGAAGTTGACCGTAAATTAATAATGAAAGATGGAGTTTTAAAAATATAATTAATAATAATTCTTGACAAATAAGTTAAGTTATATTATATAGTCATATCGATTTAGGGGTCCTAAATTTTCAGGGACAGTTGTTAAAAAAAAGATAACACTACTCTTTTTAAAGAAAGCGAAAAATTAATATGAAAAAAAGGTCTACTATTCTTTTTTCTCTAACATTAATTTTAGTGTCTTTAAGTTATGCCCAAGACCCTGGAAATCCTGATAGTATGTGGGTGGATATTGACAATCCCACGGTTCCAGTTGATGGAGGAAATGTTGTTTTCAAGATTAAACTTTATACTGATAACACCGGAGCCGGCAATGACATAGCAGGTATCTTGGTTCCTTTGTATATAACAAATAGTAACCTATCTGCCAATCCGGTCTTAGATACCACTGTTAATACCACATATGCTAACACGATAGTAAGTAATTTTGACATATTGAGCACCTACGTGCATACAAACGGGGGTGAGCCATCTATCTTCCCCTTGCAATATGTTCTGGGAGCATTGACTTTTTCTACGGGAATAACTTCCGGTACTTATATCACTGCTTTTGTAAGCATACATCTGGTAGATACTACAACAATTTGTATCGATACTATGTCTACTGAAGAGGCATTTTTGCATTTATCCCTTTCTTCTGGTTCGCAGGAGTATATTCCGCTCTGGAGAAAACTTTGCTCCCCCATAACTCCTTCTCAAAGCCCATTTGACCTAACCATCACGGCTTATTCGCCAGTCAATTTAGTGGTGATTGACCCCAAACAAGATAGTATAGGGATTAACTTTAACACAATTTTAGAAGGCTCGAGCTATGACACCACTCAGGATGTCAATAATGATGGGGAAAAAGATGATGTCGTAAAAATTCCTAACCCTTATGTGGGAGATTATCAAATTAAAGTCGTACCGGAAGATACCGGCACTTTCAGTTTAGGGATTAGAATTGATGGTAACGACCAAGTACTTTTGGCTAATAATGTAGTTATAGCTGACACGGATACGACTTTTAGCTATGAGGCTCAGGTTTTTGTAACGGTCCGGGGAGATGTAAACAAAGATTTGAAGAAAAACTTGGCTGATATAATCTTTTTGGTAAATTACGTTTTCAAAGGCGGCCTTGCCCCTGACCCCAAAGAATTGGGTGATGTTAATTGCACTGGCGGTGGTCCCAATCTGGGAGATATAATCCATATGGTGAATTTCATATTCAAAGGCGGCCTTTCTCCCTGCAGTTAAAACTTTATTATACTTGCGGTCAAATTTTCAGAACCCCGGCTCAAAGTTGGGGTTTTTTATTTGAATTTTATTATATTGATATTCCAGGAGGAGAAACCTCTATGGTTCGAGAGGCACAAAATAAAAATATCTTGGATTTATTTGCTAAATCTGAAAAAGATTTAAACGGCAGAATTATTGAGGTGCGCCAGTTGGGAGTTTTATTTCCCAATATGGCATCGCATATGATGATTCTATTCGGAGGGGAGATTTTAAAAATTGTGGATGAAGTTTCCGGCGCCCTGGCCAGTTTATTCGCCAGCCAGCAGTCGGTCCATATCGGAGAAGAGGTCTTCTTCCGCAGAGCCATAATGATTGGGGAAACAACCCGCATCATATTTAGAGTGGTGCTAACTACCCCCAAAATCATAGTGGTCCATATTCAAATTTTCGGCGGAGGATTTGACATAGAAAAATTTAATTTGAGATACGAGGGTGTTTCTTTGTGCGGGGTATTAGGTCCGGATGGAAAGCTGGCGCCTGTCCCCCAACTTTTACTGCCGCCGGAAAAAAGAAATACACGGATAGCCGAAATTGCCCAGAGTGTGGTTAATTTTCAAAAGGAGACTATTAAGAAATTGGATGCCTGGAGAGAGGGGCAGTAGTTGGTTCTACTAATATTTTCTTCTTCTCTCGACTACGTAGTTACTCCCTGGTAAAGATTTTGTATACTTCTTCAAATCAGCCAGCATATGCGAAATCTCTCCCAAATGAGAGAACGAACTTCCGGAGTTTCTCATTATTGCAATCGAAATGGTCATCAGCGGAAATTTTTGTTGGGCTCCGTCCCGGTTCTGGGTCTGAATATATCCCCGCATCAAATCTTTTTCCTCATAGCGGGAGGGCACCATCTGGTCGAAAACCTTGATGATATTTTTACAGACAGTGTCGATTTTATCAATGGGAATCAAAAAAATGAAATCATCTCCTCCGATATGTCCCACAAAACTTTTGGGTGCTAAGTCGGTCACCACATCCCGAATCATTTCGGCTGTCAGCCGAATCAATTTATCACCGTAGAAGTAACCGTAATAATCGTTGTAGGCCTTGAAATCATCCAAATCCGCATACCCTAAGGCGAACTTCTCTTTCTTGGATATGCGGCGGTTGATTTCAATCTCAATCAAATGGGTACCGGGTAATTTGGTGGAGGGGTTTACTCCTATGTGTCTTTGGCTGCGGGATACCAAATTTTTCAGCTTTAAGGAAATCAAGCCGGATTCTTCGGAACCGAATAAAAATTCATCCAGACCGGTTTTATAGCTTTCCTGCAAAAGCTTGGCAGAGGGACGGGGATGGAAAAAAACCACTGGCGTTAAGGATAAAAGCAGGTTTTTTCTGATTTTCTTTAAGGAATTTATCTCTTCTTTGAGATTGCCGTTGGAAGCCAAGACTATCAGGTCTAAGTCCAGCTTTTGGGGGTTTTCAAAGATGGCTGCAAGAGTTGGAAAGTGATGAAATTCAATTTTCTCCGGA
>JBIOYE010000154.1:0-6172 GCA_044870015.1 Candidatus Zixiibacteriota bacterium | reverse complement strand
AGCAATATATTGAAACTCCCCTTGCTGCCCCACATCATAAATAGCCACAATATTGGGATGAGAAAGCTTACCAACGGCTTTGGCTTCCCGTACCAATCTTACCTTGAGCTCTTCCACCTCGGAGGGGTCCACCGCAAAATCCAGACGAATAGTTTTCAAAGCCACCGGGCGGTCAATAGCCGGGTCCATCCCTTTGTAAACCATTCCCATAGCCCCTTTGCCGATGGTTTCCACCACTTTGTATCTGCCAAATTCAGTAAAGGTGGGAACAGCACCGGCGAAGGTAGGTGTGGGAGTCTTACTGTGTTTCTTTTCCTCTTCGACCGCCGGGATATCCATGGTTTCATAAGAATCTTCCACTTTGACGGTTATGGTCTTGGTGGCTGATTTGGAATCCGGTTTCACATACCGGTCCTCCTTCATATAGCTGGGGACGTCGTATTCTTCTTCCTCATACTCTTCAAATTCACGATATGCCCTTCTCTTCTCGGCTTTTTTCTGCTCCTCTTTGGTTTTAATAGCCGGACTGGCCGCCAAGAAAAAAGCCAGTTCCAAGAAGGGGAAAAAGGTTTTGGAAATAACTTTAAAGGCCGAAAACAGGATGAAATTCAAATTTATCAGGACAAACATGAAAACCCCCAAGATGATAAAGCGGTACATCAAAGAGACCCGGGGTAACATGAAAGCTGAGAAACCTCCAATCAAAATTATCAGCAATAGCCCTAAGCTGAAGCTGTTGGCGGCATTGAGAAAGTTCTTGTGAATAATGTTTTCCACCACCTGGGCGGTTTTCTCCACTCCAGGCAAGCCAAAGGCAAAGGGTGTATTTACCGCGGGTGCCAGACCCGAGGCCGAAAGTCCGATTAAGACAACTTTGTTTTTGAATTGAGAGGGGTCGATTTTCTGTTTTAAAATATCCACGGCTGAATAGGTCTGGAAAAGACCGGCTGCACCGTTGTGATTTATCAACATGCGGGCTTTGTTATCGATGGGGATGGCCACATCTTTCAACCGAACTTTGTTGCCTGGATCAATTTTCACATCGCTGGAGGGAATCTGCAAAAATCTTTTAGCCACCTGAACCGCTAAAGCCGGATAATAGTTATCCCCGTAATTAATGATCAAAGGCTCTTTACGGGTTTTCTGGTCTCTTTCCACTTCGGTGTTGATAAAACCCAAGTCGGCCGAAGCTTTGGCTAAACCTGGTTCCGGATAGGAAATATCCTTGGCGGATAGAGGTGGTTTGGATTTTAGTTGGATAAAGCTGTCATAGGTGAAATAGCTGGATTTTAAGACAGCCGGCGGCACCGGGTCGGCAAACTGGGGACCCTCGCTTAGGGAAAACTTCAGCGGTAAAATTACATTGCCGGCTTTTTTGACCACCAGGGTCAGAGTATGCAGGCCGGCGCTGTCCGACAGAAGTTTCTTATTCAAAGGGATATCCAGGCCGATAACTTTCGGGCCTCCGTTTGAAATCTGATA
The DNA here is from genome assembly GCA_044870015.1 of Candidatus Zixiibacteriota bacterium. Lineage (GTDB taxonomy): Bacteria > Zixibacteria > MSB-5A5 > DSPP01 > RBG-1 > RBG-1. The sequence goes on along the minus strand of JBIOYE010000154.1, from coordinate 4,690 downwards.
AATCAAAGAAGCCAAAAGGTCGTTGTCCCAGGGCCAGGAGCTAAGCTGGTCCAAAGATTTGTCATCAATGTTAACGATTATAATATCGGTCCCGGGATTATGCGTTCCCCGGTATTTGAACATCAAATCCAGCAGCTTGGTCTCGATTTTTTCCGGCAGGGAGTGCTGGTCGGAATACAGGGCCAGAACGAAGATAGTGATTAGTATATATAGAATGAATCCGGAAAATTGTTTGTACATTTTATCTTCCCAAAGCTAAACGTTCAATCAAATATTGGGGTAAATTGGCTTTCTTCATCTTCCTCTGGGCTTTCTTGATATCGTAGGCCACCCGGCGCAACTGGGCGGTTTTGTTATCGGTATCATAAATCAGATAACAAGCCTGATTATTCCCGTCCCGGGGCTGTCCCACCGAGCCGATATTGATCATGTATTTGAATTCCTCCTCGATCTGGACACAGGTGTCGTTGTGAATGAAACAATGCCGGTCTTTGTACTTCTTGATTATAACCGGCCGGTGAGAATGTCCTATGAGACAGACTCTTTTGGTAAAGTAGGAAAAATTCTCCTCGGCTTCGGACAGATTCAGAATGTAATGCCAGTTTTCCGGTTCTTTAGGGGTGGAGTGCACCATATGGAAATCCCCCTGCTTGCAACATAAGAGATAATTAGATAAAATCTCCAGGCTTTTGTCGTTCAAAATGGTTTTGGTCCAGTTGATAGAATCTTTGGCATATTGATTGAAAAAATCGGTGTCCAGAAGCCCCAGAGAAGCATAGTCATGGTTTCCCATCAGACATTTGGTGGTCACCTGGCTGATCAGTTTCACGCATTCATTGGGGGAAGCCCCGTAACCGACCGCATCTCCTAAGAAATAAATCTTGTCTAACTTTTGCTCCTCAAAATCCTTGGCAACCGCGGTTAAGGCCTCGTCGTTGGAATGGACATCCGAAAAAAATCCATATTTCATGTTACTTTTTTCCTTCTAAGTAGCGGAATACCGATTTACCCACCTGGATCAGATCGTCGTTTTTCAACACGCAGCGGTCGACGTCTTCGCCGTTGACTTTGGTTTTCCCCTTTTTGCCAACATTTACTAGAACATGATTGTCGGCTTCTTCCACAATCTTGGCCTGCAGGCCGGAGATCCAGAATCCCCTGACTCTGATGTTGGCAAATTCGGCTTTGCCCAAAGTCACCACCGGCCGGCTTATGCGGTACTGGTGGACATCGGTCTGGTCTTCCCCCATTAAAACCGAGGTACCGGCTTTGCTGATAATCTCTTTTTCTCTTTTGTCCTTTTCGAGGAGATCTTTTTGCTTTTTGGTGTTCAGAACCATGGTCCCTTCAAAATTATCTCCCTGACCTTCCCGGGAGGCGTCCCTGTGATAAATCAAAGTAAATTTTCCGATGGTGATGATGTCGTTATCTTTCAAAATCTCCTCGGTGACTTTGCGGTTGTTGACAAAAGTCCCGTTTAAGCTTTCGTTGTCAATGATTAAAGTGGAGCTGTCATTGAATTCGATCTGGGCATGTTTGCGGGAGACTCCCCGGTTATCCAGGACGATGTCATTATCCGGGGTCCTTCCGATGGAGATCCTTTTCTTTTCGGTGACCACCCTCTCGATCACTCTATCTTCAAATTTGACTATGATTTCTGGCATAAAGAGCTCCTTTTTATATTCGGCTAAGCCTGCTTCGGTATTAAATAAAATTTGCTTTGTTTGTCAAGCAAGCAGTTCAAAATAACTTGCCTGTAAGGCTCTGTTCAATTATATTTTTCGGCAAGAAGCTGATAAACTTAAGCGGTTTGCAAAAGTCCTAAATTATGAATCCACAACGGATTTTAAACTTGCTGGAAAAAATCAGAAAAGGAAAGGTTTCGCCCAGAAAGGCCCTGGAAAATTTGAAAAAACTTCCGTTTGAGAATCTAGGTTTTGCCAACGTGGACCATCACCGGCACTTGAGAAAAGGGTACGCCGAAGTTATCTATGCCCCCGGCAAGACCGTGGATCAAATCATAAAAATTGCCCACTCCATCAAAACCAACGGCTCGGAAGTGTTTATAACCAGGGCCGAAGCGGATATTTATAAATCCCTAAGAAAAATCTTCCCCGGGGCAGAATATAACCCCACTGCCAGAGGAATCGTAATCAAAACTTCCAATAAGAAGAAAAAGAAAGTGGGGAGTATATTGGTTATCTCAGCTGGCACCGCTGATTTACCGGTAGCAGAAGAAGCCGCCATGACCGCTGAAGTATTAGGAAATAAAGTCCAGAGAGTTTATGACGTTGGGGTAGCCGGAATCCACCGCTTTTTGGCCCACTGGGAAAAGCTCCAAAAAGCCAAAGTTATAATTGTAGTAGCCGGGATGGAAGGGGCTTTGGCTTCGGTAGTGGGCGGCATGGTCAACAAACCCGTAATTGCCGTTCCTACCAGTATCGGTTACGGAGCCAGTTTCGGAGGAATCGGGGCTCTTTTGACCATGCTAAATTCCTGTGCCTCCGGAATCACGGTGGTCAATATAGACAACGGTTTTGGAGCCGGTCTGGCTGCCAGTTTAATCAATCAGTCGGGAAACAAAAGATGAATACCGTCAAAATCACCTTATTTTCCTTCGTGTTTGCCACGGCTAATGCAATTTTCATCCTTTTAAGTCAAATTTTCCGCTGGAGAGGTTACAATTTCAAACTAAAATTTGAGAAAGCCAAGTTTGATACTATCAACAACGCAATTCCCATTTTATTTATGACAGCCATATCCTTGGTAGTCTCCATCTATCTTTACGAAAAATATTTTTACACCTGGCAGGAAGCGCCTGTGGTTTTGATGATTTGCGGTATTATTCTGGCCTCAATTTTGGTCATCTTCAACATTATATATCAGCTGAAAAATTAATCTATGAAAATAGCATATTTTGACTGTTTTGCCGGTATATCCGGAGATATGATTTTGGGGGCTCTTTTGGATTGCGGTCTGGATGAAAAATTATGGAGAGACAATCTTTCATTATTACCCATTTCCAGCTATGAGATTAAAGTTTCCAGTGTGACCAAACATCATTTGACCGGCAAAAAAGTGGATATAGATATAAAAGAGTCCCAGAAACATCGAAATCTATCGGATATTTTGAAAATTATTAATGAAAGCTCATTAGATACAGACATCAAAGAAAAAGCCGGTTTGATTTTTAACCGCCTGGCAACTGCGGAGGGGAAAGTGCATGGGAAATCTCCCGAAGAGGTGCATTTCCACGAAGTGGGAGCCATTGACGCGATCATTGATGTAGTCGGTGCAGTAGTAGGGCTGAAACTTTTAGGGATTGGAGAGATTTACGCTTCGGCTTTACCTTTGACTTACGGATTTGCAAAGTCCGAACATGGTAAATTTCCGGTTCCTGGTCCGGCCACTTTAGAATTATTAAAAGGTTATCCGGTAAAAAAAATTGATATAGAAGGTGAACTGGTTACTCCCACCGGTGCTGCCATCATCACTACTCTAAGAAAATTCTCGGAAAACTTCGATTTTATACTGGAAAAAACTGGATATGGGGCTGGGGCTACTGATTTTAAAGAGATTCCCAATTTTTTGAGAGTTTTAATAGGCGAGAAAGTTCATAAATTTGAAGAGGATGAAATTGTAATTCTGGAAACCAATTTGGACAACACCCAACCGGAATTAATCGGCTATATAGTGGAAAAATTACTTTTAGAAAGGGCCTTGGACGCCTTTTTGACACCGGTGATTATGAAGAAAAATCGCCCCGGGATTCTTTTGACTGTTCTGGCTGAAAAGAATAGCTACCAGAGTTTACTGGATATTATTTTTAGAGAATCGTTTACCACCGGAGTGAGAATTCATACCGCATTCAGAAAGAAATTGCCCCGCAAAATCGAAGAAGTGGAAACCAAATTCGGCAAAGCCAGAGTGAAAGTTGCCGGGGAAAATAATTTCTTGGAAATTTTGCCGGAGTTTGAGGATTGCAAAATTCTGGCGGGAAAAAATAATGTCCCTTTGAAAATTATCTATGAAGAAGTCAAAAAAGTGTATCTGGAAAGGACAAAGAAGAAATGACCGACTTGTCGGCCTACAGAAATATCTGGGTCTGGGCAGAACAAAAGCAAGGTAAAATTTCCTCCGTGGTAATGGAAGCATTGGGAGTAGCCAGAAGTTTGGCAGAAAAAAGAAAAGCGGAAGTATGGGGAATTTTATTCATGGAAAAAAATGATAACCAAACCCAGGAATTAATTTCTCACGGTGCGGATAAAGTTATTTTGGCGGAAAATCCCAGTGTGAAATTTTTTGTGGATGAAATTTATGCCAGATTACTTTTTGAATTGGCCGCTGAATATAAACCGGAAGCGATTTTAGGAGAGGCGACTTTTTACGGAAAGGCCTTATTTCCACGCGTAGCGGTCAAACTGCATACGGCCGTTGCGGCTGACTGCACCGCAGTTTCAATCAATCCGGATACGGGAGATATCGTTGCCACTCGGCCCTGCTACGGCGGAAATGTTTTAGCGGAAGTCGGTTTTAATAAGGTCCGTCCCCAGCTGGTAACCCTGAGGCCCAAATCCGGGAAGGAATTACCCGTAGATGAAAACCGAAAAGGAGAAATTATAAAAAAAGAATTTCCTCCGGAAAAATATCAAGCCCGCACCAAAGTCAAGGAGATGGTCAAAGAGGCGGC
>JBIOYE010000153.1:0-3282 GCA_044870015.1 Candidatus Zixiibacteriota bacterium | reverse complement strand
AAACAAAGAGGGACAATTTTGAGGAGAGAAAAACTAAGCCTTCGAGGAAACTACGATAATTTATTGTCCCCTAAATTATAAGGGGTAAAAAAAGTAGCGGGGGTTGGATTTGAACCAACGACCTTCGGGTTATGAGCCCGACGAGCTACCAGACTGCTCCACCCCGCGATATGGTTTGGTTGGATATTTGAATACAGCTATATTACGCAAAAACTGCCGAACGCAGCAAGAAATAAACAGACACTAAGACACTATACACTTCCAGATATGAGTTGTCAAGTTAATTTAGGGGGTCAACTATGTTGACCATAGTCAATAATGGTCAACATTAGACCGTTATCGACTATTGTTGACCATCCCGTTCTTTTGTAGGGAGAAGAAGTTGGACCTGAAATTCTAACTTGAGGCGTACTAACTTGTTATTAACAGATTTTTAATTCAAGCCGGCTTTTCTCTCTTTTATCATATTGTAAATGGCCTGGTTATGCTCATCCAGAGTGTTGGAGAAAATGTGGTAGCCGTCTTTTTTAGCCACAAAATATAAATAACTCACCGGAGCCGGAGTCAATACCGCTCTCAAAGATAGGGTTCCGGGATTGCAAATCGGCCCGGGAGGTAAGCCATAATAAATATAAGTATTGTAAGGATGTTTTATCTGCAGGTCAGCCGGTTTTACCGGGCGATTAAGCTCCAAACCATAACTGACCGTCGGGTCACATTGCAAGGGCATATCGATTTTAAGACGGTTGTAAAAGACCGCTGAAATTAAGGGCAGCTCATCCGGTCTTTTGGATTCTTTTTCAATCAGAGAAGCCAGAGTCACCAGTCTTTTCAGAGAAAGTTGAGGGGTTTCCACAAATTTCAAACTATCATAAACCATTTTTCTGAATTCTTCCAGCATCCTGAAAATCACAGATTTGATATCCTGCTGCCAGTAAAAATTGTAGGTATTGGGAAACAAATATCCTTCCAAAGTTTTGCCGGGGATTTTCAAGCTGTCCACAAAACTTTGGCTAGTGGCAATCTGGACAAACAAGCTGGAATCCAGATTAATCTCTTTCTGCAAAATTCCGGCAATCTGTTTTAAAGTAGCCCCTTCCGGGATTACCACGTTGATTGCAGTGGCTCCACCCTGGGTGAGCATTTTTAAGACTCTAAAGATGCTGTAGTTATCCGAAAAATCGTAGCGGCCGGCATGAATATCCCGGTCCCAGCCGAAAATCTTACATAATAAAATAAAAAAATTGGAATTGGAAATAACTTTGGCCTCTTTCAACTGCAGGGCTATTTTTTGCACCGAATCACCCTGATTGATGATAACCGCCACCGGTTTAGAGTTCCCGCTTGGTAAGGTTATGACTCTGAAATAAAAAAGAAAAAATAAAAGCAGGACTCCGGCTGCCGCCAGACTCCACAGCACTTTTCTTTGCTTAAAGCGGGAGAATAGTTCGGTCAGCCAATCGATTGTTTTGTAAAATATCAGAAGAAAGGAGCTGAAAAATATTGCTCCAGCTGAAGCAAAAAAAATTATCCAGTGCCAGAAGTTTTTGAGTTTATTCTTGAGTTTTTCTATTGTAAGCATGGTCTAGATAATTCTGCAATATTAAAACGGCTGCGATTTTATCCAAAAACTTTTTCCCTTTTTTCATTTTCACCTCTGCCTGGCGCAAGCTCCTCTGGGCTGAAACCGTGGTCAAACGCTCGTCCCATAAGATTACGGGGATATCTATCTCCTTTTCTAAACTTTCCTTAAAAGCCAAAACTTCCTCTCCCTTGGGACCGACGCTCCCATCCATGTTTTTCGGAAAACCCAGAATAATCTTTGCTATCTCCTGCTCGGAAATCAGCTGTTTCAGATATCCGATTAGGTCAAAACCTTCCTTTTTCTCCACGGTAGTCAGACCGGTGGCAATTATACCCAAAGGGTCAGATAGGGCTAAACCGATTCTTTTCTCACCCCAGTCAATGCCTAAGATTCTGGACATATTTTATAAGGTATTTTTAAAGCTTAGCTTGTCAATATAGAAGATTTAAGAAGAGATTTGGCTCAAGAATATATTAAACCCACTGGCAGAAGCAAGTGAGCTACCCATTCTTCTCTCTTATTGTGCTTACAAGCTCTGCGGAAATGAAACTTACCTTCAGATTGGGAGGCAACAGACACCGGATGGAATCGGGTCAGGTTCTTCTTTGAAAACAAAATTCATCAAGTAGATGACGTCAGTTAAGTTGAGCATACCATCCCCATCGGCGTCTCCTTGACAAGCAGGATCAGGTTTAGCTCCTCCTTTGAAGACATGGCTCCCTATGACAATAATATCTTGGAGAGAAAGTGCACCATCACCGTTGGCATCTCCTGGTTTGGCAGTGCAGGTGGGGGTACAACAACTGGTGCTGCAGGTATAACCATCAAAAGTCGGATCACTTCCGCAATCCGGGAATGGCGGAGGAAGAGCAAGGCCTAAATCCAAAGCTCTTAGAAGTAAGGCCCAATCGGCAATAGATAAAAATAATCCGTCGTCGTTCACATCCGCTGCGTCTAAACAGGGCGGAAGCGGCCCACCATCATTAATCAAGTTCTCTAAAAAGGAAACATCCACAGAGTCAACCGCTCCGTCACAATTGAGATCTCCCCGGATGAAATTCTGGGCTTGGGCAGAATTGGGAATAAAAAGACAAGTCCCTATCCCTAACACCAATGATACAAGGAGAGTTTTAGCAGGTCTCATACTTTCACCTCATTAAGACATTTACTTCTTTACAAATAGATTAACCTACTCCCCGAATCTGGATTATTCTGGACAATGTACCTGCTTAAAGCTATATCGTTTGAATGATTTGTCAAGAAAAATTACCAGTAACTTCTCATAATATTTATGCAGAATTCCGCTAATTCCACTTGCTTTTCGCCTAATTTATGGTAATATTAGTATTTAAATTCACAAATGCAAATCACAGACATTAAGTTATTGAACCACTTAATCTTATATCATTCTCACAAAATGCCAAAATCCGGAGGATAAATGGGGAGAGCTAAAAAGACGGTAAAGAAAAACAATAAAAAGGGGCAGCTATTTTATTTTTTTGGTGACCATAAAACCGAAGGAAACGGTCAACTAAAAGATTTGTTAGGGGGAAAAGGGGCTAATTTAGCAGAAATGAGTAAAATCGGAATCCCGGTACCCCCGGGATTTACCATTTCCACTTTAGTTTTTCGGCAATTCTACGAAAACGGGATGAAACTAAACCGGGAAGTGGACCAACAGATGGAAAATTATCTAA
>JBIOYE010000152.1:0-3010 GCA_044870015.1 Candidatus Zixiibacteriota bacterium | reverse complement strand
GATGGTAAAATGCCCTCCTGCCCTTCCGGCGGTCTTTTAGGAGTCGGGAATCCGATTGCCGCGGCCGGAATGATGAAAATCTGCGAGCTGTTCTGGCAGTTGCGCGGAGAAGCCGGAAAAAGGCAGGTTAAAAATTCACCCCGAACCGGATTGGCACAGGCTTGGGGGGACTTGATGCAGGTCGGAACCGTAGTCATAATGCAAAGGGAGGATAAATGACACTGGAGCGTAATCTGCCGGAAAGAGAGCGATTGATGCCGGAATATTATAAGTCGAGTATGAAACCAAGTTTACACGGTACCCCCTTGGAAGAAGAGGATTTCAAAACCCATCGGGTTTTTTACACCACCGATATCCCCAAATTGCAGTATGCCTGGGATTGCGGGGTGGCTATGGGACATTATCTAAAAGGCTTAAAGCAGGGAAAACTTTTAGGAACTTATTGCAAAAAATGCAAACGGACCGTAATTCCTCCACGGGTTTTTTGCGAACTCTGTTTCAAAAATATGGATAAATGGGTGGAGTTAAAAGACACTGGAACAGTCAACACTTTTTCCATCTGCTATGTCACCTGGGATATGAAAAAACTGACTTATCCCCAGATTCCAGCTGTGATTGAAATTGATGGCGCTTCCAAAGGGAAAGGGATTTTACATCTATTGGCAGAAGTCGACCCCAAGCAAGTCAGGCTGGGGATGAAGGTCAAAGCGGTCTGGAAACCAAAGTCAGAAAGAGAAGGATCAATTCTGGATATCAAATATTTCAAACCCATATAAATTTAGGTCAAAGTTTTGACCATCCCTTTGGGACAGGAGAAAAAATGACCAAAGTAAAATTGCCGGATTCAAAAGCAGGAAAACTTTCTTGGAAAGGAGATATCCCCATAACCAACCGTTACACTGCCGGTGCGGCCGGGCAGAAATTTTTTCAGGTCTTAAAAGAAGAGGAGAAAATTTTGGGGACGGTCTGCAAAAGATGTGAAGTCACCTATGTTCCCATGAAGCTTTTCTGTGAAAGATGTTTTGCCCAATTGGATGAAATTGTAGATGTAGGCGATACCGGTAAATTGGTCTCTTTTTCGGTGGCACACGTAGATTTAGACGGCAAGAAAGTGAACCCTCCTCAAATAGTAGGATTAATAGAATTAGGAAACAGCCAGGCCAAAATAGTGCATCGGTTGGGTGAGGTAAAACCAACTGATTTACGCGTAGGTATCAAAGTAAAAGCGGTCTGGGAAATGCCCTTGGGACGGGAGGGGAAAATCACCGACATTCAACATTTTAAACCGATTTAATTAGAATCAAAAGACTCTGTTTATATAGCCGTAGATAATTGAAATTAAGACAATTGAACACAGAGTATTTTCTCTATCACCTTCTTAGGTGTGGGGAAAATATTTTTATTTAAGAAGAAATTTATTATATTATTTAGCTAACTGAGGATAAAATGGCAAAAGTGGTCAAAGATGCTAAGGAAGCCATACTAAAGGCGGGAGTCAAAGACGGCTCCATGATTATGATGGGCGGCTTCGGTTTATGCGGTATCCCGGAAAATTCCATAGCGGCTTTGAAAGAATTGGGGATAAAAAATCTGACCGTCATTTCCAACAACGCCGGGGTGGATGACTTCGGCTTGGGTTTGCTTTTGCAGACCAGACAGATTAAAAAAATGATTTCCACTTATGTCGGTGAAAATTCTATCTTTGAGAAACAATTTTTAGAAGGGGTCCTAGAAGTAGAATTCGTGCCTCAAGGAACTTTTGCGGAAAGAATCAGAGCCGGAGGAGCCGGCATTGGCGGTTTTTACACTCCCACCGGGGTGGGGACGGTTATTGCCGAAGGGAAAGAAACCCGTATAATAGACGGCAAAGAGTATGTTATGGAAAAACCGCTGAAAGCTGACTTTTCCTTTGTCAAGGCCTATAAAGGAGACAAAACCGGAAATCTGATATTCCGGATGTCAGCCCGTAATTTTAATCCGATGATGGCAACGGCCGGCAAAATCACCATAGCCGAAGTTGAAGAAATTGTGGAAGTGGGAGAATTAGACCCGGAGTCTATTGTTACTCCAAGTGTCTATGTAGATTATATTTTTCAGGGAAAAAATTATGAAAAGCGAATCGAGCAAAGAACTAATCGTCCAAAGAGCGGCTAAAGAGTTAAAAGACGGCTATTATGTAAATCTGGGGATCGGAATGCCGACTTTGGTAGCCAATTATATTCCGAAAGGGATGAATATAATTTTCCAATCGGAAAACGGGATTTTAGGAATGGGCCCGTTTCCTTTTGAAGGGGAAGAAGACCCGGATTTAATCAACGCCGGAAAGCAGACCATCGAGATTTTGCCCGGCGCCTCATTTTTCTCCTCGGCGGATTCTTTTGCCATGATTCGGGGCGGGCATATCGATTTATCGATTTTGGGAGCTATGGAAGTGGACCAGGAAGGGAATTTAGCCAACTGGATGATTCCGGGAAAGATGGTCAAAGGGATGGGAGGGGCGATGGATTTGGTGGCTGGAGCCAAGAGAGTAGTTGTCACTATGCAGCATACAGCCAAAGACGGCTCATCTAAAATTTTGAAAAAATGCACCCTGCCTTTGACCGGGAAAAAAGTGGTTCACAGAATCATCACCGAATTGGCAGTTATGGACGTGGATTATAATCAAAATAAATTAATTTTGAGGGAAACCGCTCCGAATGTAGCAATAGAAGATGTAAAAAAAGCTACAGAGGCGGAGCTGGTTATTCCCAAAGATGTTAAGGAAATGAAAATGTAGCGCCCTATTTTACATAGGGCGTACGTCCCGTGTAAAGCGGGACGTTACATAAAAGCAAAAATCCGATGCGAATCGAATATTACAAAAAATTCTTTAGGAGGTTTTTATGCCGGAGTTGAAAGAAGTGGTAATTGTGAGCGCCTGCAGAACACCCATAGGAAATCTTCTGTCAGGTTTAGCTTCCATAACCGCACCTCAATTAGGTGCCATAGTTATCAAAGAAGCTGTTAAGCG
>JBIOYE010000151.1:0-5132 GCA_044870015.1 Candidatus Zixiibacteriota bacterium | reverse complement strand
CGTAAATTTGCAATTCCTCCCAATCTGAACTGATTGAACAAGGGCACAATTTGCTCTTCGGATTTAATTTTTCCCCAGTTAGCTGTTACCATCAAGCATTGATTTTCAAAAGTGGGGATAAAGTTCTGGAGCCCAATTAGGCTGGTCAAATTATGGTTTCGACTTTTGGGCGGGGAATAGCTTGAAGTAGCTTGATTTTTTTGAGTAGCGTAACTTAATTGCACCTGATAATAAATCCCTTTTCGAGGATTATAATTGAAATCCAGATAATCCAAATCTAAATTGGCTCCCCAGCTGATTTTCTGGCTGATGGGGAAAATGGCTTGACTTTCTTTTTCAGGAATTACTCTTTCCCAGCCCAATTCTAAAGCAGAATTGAGATGCTCATTCCAGCTGTAACCCCACTCTGTTCTTACGCTGGTCTGAATATAGCTGGTGTCCTGGTCTTTTTGCCAAAAGGAGATTTTGGCTGACAAGGGTAAATTAAAAAAATATCTCTGCTGGTATGAAAAACCTAAGTTGGAAGAAAACAAATCCTTGCGTTCCCACTTTATCTGAGCTTCCCTCAAACCTCCTAAGAAATTGCTGAAAATAAAGTTGATTTTACCTACCCAAGCCCCCGAGGATTTTCTGTTGCCTGGAGCCGGAGTGTAACCTAATATCCCTTCCAAGCTGTTATTTTTTTCTTCTTTTACTTTTAATCTTAAATTTGCCAATTGGACATCAGCCGTTGATTCCAGCTTATACCCGGGAGTTTCTTTTAAGCAAGCTATCTTAGCCAGTTTTTTTAAGGACTTCTCCACTCTTAATCCGGAAAAAACCTCTCCTGATTTTATCCCCAAAGCTTTTCCCAAAATTGGGGTTGAGCCATCTTTTACATCTTCAAAAATTACGTTTTGAATTCTAACCTGGGGTCCTTCGATAATTTTCAAACTGAAACTTACCCTTCCTGCTTCATCTAGGCTCAATTCACCGGGCAGAATCTGACAATAGGGATATCCATTTTGGTCATAGAGTTTTAATATCTGCTCAATATCCTTCTCCAGTAGAGACTGTGTAAAAAACCCATTAGATTTCAGTCTCATTTTTTGTTTCAAGTAGTCTTCGCCGAATAGTTTATTCCCCTGAAATCCGAATTCACCTACTCTGGCTTTTAAATTTTCCCGGATGAGAAAAATAAGATTTATTTTTGAACCCGACCCGCTGGTTTGATTGCTCACTTCCGCCAAAAAATATCCCTGAGAGATATAAAGAGATTTAATTTTTTCGGTCGCCCGAGTTATGGATTCAGAATCAAGTTTAGTATCGGGTTTTATCTGTAATAATTTGGCAAGCTCCTTTTTTGAAAATACCTGGTTACCCTTAAAGTCTACCCTGGCAATGGTTTTGGAGATAGCTGGTTCTCGAGCTGAAAGAATGCCACATCCGCAGATTAGAGCTAAAATAAGAAAGTGAAATTTGAGTTTATACATATTAAAAATTAGCCCTCAATTCCATTCTGAATAGATTTTTGTTCCTAAAATATGTATTGCTCTGACTCTGATAGGTCACTATATAATTGAAATTCTGGCTGATTTTGTAATGCAAATTAAGATTTAATTCCCAATTTCCACCTGATTTTTTACCACCCGCCAAATACCAGGCATTGGTCACTCCGGGTGAAAAACTGACCTCGCTCCATTTGGCATCGGCGGTAACTCTTCCCCGATTTAAAACCGAATGTGCCAGCTTCAATTTTAATCCAAGTTCCTGAGATGAAATATGATTTGTTTTCTCTTTTTCTCTAGCGTATAAACCTCCACCCGAAATTTCAGTAATGACAAAGTTTCTTTTGGTCAGGGTGAAACTGGTCTGCTGACCTTGAACCTGATAATTTAGGTATCCTGAAAGGTTTTGTTCTCTGGAGGACCAATTTTGCTCGGATTGCAAAAATAGATTTTTCCCCAAATTAAAATTTCCAGATAGCGCTCGCTGATTTTCTTCACGGCTGATTTTACCGGTTGAATACAGTAGATTTTCGAACAAGGTTTTTCCCCATCTGAATTTGAAAAAGTGTCGGTGATTTAAAGGTGTGAAATTGATTTCTTGCTGGAAAGAATAATTTTTTATTAATATCGAGTCGCCCTTCAAATTGCTCCAGGGTAAAAACCATTCCGACCAGTTAAGGTTTTGCTGGGCAATATGCTCTTCCAAAGTCAGATAAGTATCGGTATAGAAAGCGTTCAGCACTGACCCCCAAAAACTTTTTTGGGACTTATTCAATTTATAGGGAGAAAAAACCCAGTGAACTGACTTGGTGAACAGAATGACCGACAAAAAATTGTTGGGGTCTGAAAGCCTAACATTTTGGCTGTCAACATAATTGTATTGACCGTTAGAACTATCCAGTTTCAGATAATTATTTTGAGATACGCCGCTTTGATTAATCAAATAGCGCAATTCCAAAAAAGTCACCTGACTGGGGGGAGCAATATCCACGCGAACCGAAGCCAGGTTGGTTCTTTGGGATTTTTGATTGGGAATTTGATTGAATTGGATTGTATATTCTAAATTGCTATTTAATGTTTGTTTCCAATTTCGGATAGAGAGTTGATTTTGCCAGATGTGTAAATTCGAGTTCCCATAAAAGGAATTTCCCGAACTCTTGCGCTGGAAAAATTCTGTGGCAAAAAAGGTATTCTTGAGATTATCACCTGAAAATCTTATTTTAAACTTTTCTACCGTCTGATTGGCGGAAATATTCAGAGTCGTGGCTTGATTTTTTTCCTGCTCAAAGCTGGAATTCAGTCCAAAACCTTTTATGGGCTGCTGTAGAGTTATCTGATTTCTGGTTTGGTTTCTTTTATTATTTGATTTGAGAGATGAGGTCGAATCGAAAACACCTTCGTTAATCTTAACTTTCTGTTGATTGAAGCCAATTTTTCCGGAAAAGAAAAAAGGGAGTGTGATTCCATAATTTTCTCTTTTGGCCGAGAAAAGCTCACCGGACTTGATGGAGCCAAAATCAAAATTAAACGAAAATTTATCTTTGGGGGAAATTTGATTGTTGATTTCAAAACTTCTCTCGTTTCCGGATTTAAGATCTAAAGGTAAATTCCAATTAGGCTGTCTTTCCACCGGCGTAATTCTCCCGAGCGGAGAAAAATTGTTGGAGATTATTCTCAAGCTGGCCTGGGATTTGATGTGTGCCCAATTTGAGTTTAAAAAATTGAAATCTTTCTCTTGAAAATTAAAGCCAGTGACCAGGGCCTCGCCGGCATTATCGTTTTCATCCAGACCGGAAAGGGTATTCAGGTCTTTCAAGCTTTTAGCATATTCTGCTTTCAATTGCAGATTTTCACTGGGAGCAAAGCTTAAATCTGTGGCCAGCAAGCTCTGGTTTTGTGGTAAGGGTAAATATACGATAGGTAAATAATCCCCGTTTTGCGGATAAACGTAAAGAAATTCTCCGCTACCAGTATTTTGATAGCTCCCCTGCTTATAGCCGACGTAGGAAAAGCTGACACTGTAGGCACCCAAATTTAATCCGGCATATTGATAAAACTCATTCCCCAGGCTATCTGAGGTTTTGTTGTAGCTTCCCTGGTTTTCACCTACATACTGAACACCGGAGCGATAGGCCTGGTAAGGATTATCGCCGGCCTGCCTTAAAATCAGTTTATCCTCGGCCGTCAAACTGAAACTGTTGGGGCTGTTGCGGTCTTCTTTTTCTGTCACCACGGTGGCGCCCAAAACAAATTTCCCTTCATCTAATTTTATATTGGCTCTGCTTGAGATAAAATCTGTAGCGTAATTTTCGTGGGAATACTCAAAATCTACTAAAATTTGGGACTGATTGGTGATAATCTGTTTGGGGGTGAAAACCAGGAATCCTCGCTCATAATCTATGGTGTAATCGTAATCCGAACCTCTGGTTAGCAATTTTCCATCCAGCCAGACCTTTTCACTGGCAGGAATTATGTTTACAGTAGCTTTTCCATCGGCTGTCTTCAATAAATAAGGCCCCTGTCTTCCGTCTTCTCCATAAAACTGAAAAGAAGAATTTCTTCCCTTAGAATCAGCCACGGTTAAATCCACTCCCAAATTTCCTTTAATATAGGAACTTTGCACCCCCTTTAATCTTTTATTGTAGGAAAAAAACTGTGAGCCCGAAAGTTGCTGGTTCTGGCCCGGTTCTCCGTTTTGTTGTATATCGCCCAGGGTGGCGTTGAAGACCGAAGATGAAAGAGCCAAGGAAAGTTTATCTAATTCATCAAACCTTTTGGTGTTGCCGTCGGAGGAAACCGGCAAATTCTGGTCAGAAAGTAAAGCTTTGATTTCCACATCCGAGGTGATTTGTCCGGACAAAGCCAGATTCAGGCCCTGCTGTAAGGAAAAATTTTGGGCAGAATTCATCTGCACCGCCAGAGTTTTATTTCCCTGCAGCCGTAAGTTTAAGTTCGGTTCCGAGATTTTCAGCTTGCTATGGCTGGGTGTATTTTCTACCACCTGCGGAAGTGAGGAATTACCTTCGGAGTTGAAAACAAGCTCCCGCTGAAAATATCTCTTTTTTAAAGCAATAAGCTCACTGGAATAGGAGACCTGTAGAGTTTCTTGTAAACCAAGGGGTTTGGAAAAATTGACTTCTCCCTTCTGGTAATCAATCCAGTAATCTTTGTTTTTGATAAAGAACAGACTGTCGCAGGACACCCTCTCCGAATTTTCTATCAGATTTTTTGCACCCACAAAATAGGGACCGCTGGTCCCCTGACCGATGATTTGGTGTTCTTTTCTGACCTCTAAATCACTGGCTGGGGCAAGACCAGAAATCAAAGTTATGAAAAAAAGGGTAAATAGCCCTATTTTAGGATAACACATTAGCGGGATAGTTGGAAAACCTGAATTCTATTATTGTCCTGCTCTAAAACCAAAATTTTCTGATCCTGAAAAATCCTAATATCTACCGGTTTCGACAATTGTCCTAACTCTTTTCCTTCTCTGCCGAATTCCAAAATCAGATTCCCCTCGGAATTAAAAACTAAAATTTGATTTTTCTTGGAGTCGGCTACAAAAATCTCACCGGCGCTGTTAACAGTCAAGCCCTGAGGTTGCTGTAAAACCTCGGACCCGAATTCTTTCAAGAAATTGCCGAA
>JBIOYE010000150.1:0-5621 GCA_044870015.1 Candidatus Zixiibacteriota bacterium | reverse complement strand
TTAAATTCGGGTTAAGCGGACAGGCTGTAACTTTAAATGGAAAAGATAATCTCAGACCCTCCCAGAGCATCGGAAAAGTGAGTCGAAATACTGGAAGTACTTATTTGAACCGGGAGGAGAAAATAATTTTCCCTGAAATATCCTCTTTTTTGATTTTAAACTCTGCCGGGCGATATGATAAAACTCAAAGCTTCGCAGCTAACTGGTCTCCTCACTTCGGAATACTTCTGTCACAGGGTGAAAACTGGGTCAAAAGAATCAAAACCAACTGGGGGAAATCTTATCATAATCCTACTTTGAATGCCTTATTCTGGAAGACCGATGTCTTTGCCAGCGGCAACCCGGATTTAAAGCCGGAGCGAAGCCAGGATTTTGATTTAGGTCTGGAAACGGAGTTTCCGCTTGGAGGAAAAGCTTCTTTGGGGTTAACCTATTTTGATAGCCGAGTCAAGGATATTGTGGTCTGGCAGAGAAGATTCGATGGAAAATTCATGCCGGTTAATGTCAGCCGAGCATCTCTATCCGGCTGGGAACAAAATTTCAACTGGAAAAGTAAAAGTCAAGTCCTCGGCTTGGAATTTAACCATACTTTGACCGAGGCCATCAATCAGAGCGGGATTTATCCCAAAGATGGAAAATATCTGGTTTTCAGACCCAGACATACCCATAACTTAAAGTTTTACTTTAACCCCAGTCCTTTTACTTTTAATTTCAATTCCCACTGGGTCAGCAAAAGATTTATCCGGGAAGAAAACACCAAATTTCTGCCCGGTTATAAACTGATGGATTTGAAATTAGGATTTAACTCTAAATGGAAAAGGGTTGGCTATCAGGTCTACCTCGGGGTAAATAATCTCACCAATCAGAAATACGAACTGATAGAACGTTATCCCATGCCCGGCAGAGAATATCAGGGAAGTTTAGCTTTGGAATTATGATGAAAAAAATAATTGTCAGTTTAGGTTTGATATTAACTCTTTCAAACTTTGCCTTCGGTGCCCTGCCCAAAACTTTGTATGTGGTCAACGGCCTGGCGGAAACTTTATCAAAGATTAATTTGGAAAATGGCTCTGTCACTAATCACATCACAACTTTAGGGGTTGCGCCGAATCAAGTGGTGGTCAAAGGAAACCGGGCTTATGTGGTCAATTCACTTTCATCTAACATCCAAATTGTCGATTTAACGGCGGACACGACTCTGGGATTTATCGGTATAGGAGCCAACCGCAATCCCTGGGCTATCGCTTTTTTAGATTCACAAATTGTTTTTGTCACCAACTTCGCCGCCAATACTCTTTCTAAAATTGATGTGGTAGCAGAAACAGTTTTAGCTGAATATCCGGTGGGTCAATCTCCGGAAGGTTTATATATAATGAACGGGAAAGTTTATGTCTGCAACACCGGTTTTAATCCCAACGATTTTTCTTATGGTCCAGGCACCGTAGCTGTCTTCGACCCCCAACTGGATAGTGTAATTGCAACCATCAACGTTGGAAAAAATCCTCAATCCATTAAAAGAGATTATCAGGGAGAATTAAATGTGGTCTGCACCGGCGATTATGGAGCAGTAGAAGGTTCGGTTTATGTCATAAATCCCAACACCAATTCTGTTATAGACAGCATCTTAATCGGTGGTACCCCCAATTCAGTTTCCATTGCCTGGGACAGAACTGCTTATTTATCCGCGGGAGGATTTTCGGGAAACGGTCTGGTCTATACTTTTGACAGTCAAACTAGTACTATATTAAGAGGGGAAGCCAATCCGATCCTGGTAGATTTGGGAGCTACCGATGTTTTGGTGGATAAATCCGGCTTCTGCTATGTGGCTTGCTTTTCTTCCGCAACGGTTCAGAAGATTGATGCTTCCGGAAATATTTTAGATGCCTTTTCCGTAGGAGACGGTCCCGCTTCGTTGAGCATTTTTGACCCTCGAAAAATCGGAGATGTCAACGGAGATGGAAACATTCAGCTCTCGGACATAATTTTTATGGTGAATTTTATCTTTAAGGGAGGGATTGCTCCTGACCCCCCAGCTTTTGGGGATCTTAATTGTGATGGGAAGGTTAACCTGGGAGATATCATTTACTTAGTCAATTTCGTCTTCAAAGGTGGTCCTCCGGCTTGTGAAATATAGCACCCAAAACAGCCCTGAAATTGAACAAATGTTAAAAAATCTTACAAAAAACACTTGACAAAAAACCAAGGGGGCTTAAATTATTCATAGAAGCCGCTTGCATAAGGTAGGAAGGGCTTTGCACAGAGAGAGGGTAAAAGACCTTGAGAGAATTGAGAACTTTGAAAAGGAGGGTGGAGAAGAAGCTTTAAGATAAAGACTCACCAACTCTTTAATTAATAATTTCAATAGGTTAGTCAATCAGCTTAAAGTATTTCTTCATATATAACCTATTTGGTTTTAAGCACCAGCAGAAAATTTCAGATTGAGTTCATTGGCATATAACTTGCTTAAAACCGGATAGTGAGACTCTTCGCGGTTTGAAAAACGGGAGTGGTGTGGTTCTGGACAAAACCAGGACCACCCCGTCTGAGTACGGGGCATCCCCCCTCCACCACTCCCTTTTTATTTGCCTAAGTGGTGAGCAAAGTCGAACCATAAAACACACAGCCCCCCGATAAAATCGGAGGGCTTTTTTATACCGTTCTCGATTCCCGTTCTACACTTTCAATTCCCTATCACAATTATTTTGTCGGCAATAATCAGCCGGTGATTTAATTTCATTTGAACGAAAACCGTTTACTTGATTACTGTCCCCATCTGTTTTCTGGCAATAGCAGCTTTAGCCGCCCTTACAGCCACTTCCCTGTCCACTCCGGTAATCTGGATAATTTGTTCCACCGCCTGGTCAATCCATTCGGTCCAGTTGGAAGCAGGATATTTGAGAACGAAATAATCCGTGACATCGTCAGCGATGAGCAGAATATGCTCCGCCAACTTTTTCTTTCGGTCTGTGGACAGAAACGGAACCACATATTTTTGCACCACCCATCCCAAGATTAATAGCCCTAAACTTCCCAGACTGGGGAATAATGCCGATTCGATGAAATTAAGCATGTTTTCTCCTTTACCCCGAGTCCGCCAAAGGCGGGTCGAGGGGTTTCATGGTTTTTGTCACTCTTGACTATCATTAGATTTTAAGTTTAGTTAACGAATTCTGTAAGGGTAGGCGGGGTCCCTGCACCCCGCTCCTAATTATTAAAAACTCAATTCCCAACTACTCTGATTGGGCACCGAAGTCTCTAATTTCAGAATTGCCCCGGAAGTTACGGTGACGGTGAATAAATACTTGGTATTGTTAGGATTCAAAATTGAATTGGGATAGAGGTCTAAAAACCAGTAGCCGTTAGCATCGGTTGTGGTAGTTTTATAATATGGGCTAATTAAAACCAACTGATAGCGCAACGGAATGGTCTTAATCAAAGCTTCTATTTTGGCCCCTACAACCGGTAAATTATTTATATCTTTGACATAGCCGAAAACCCGGCACAAAGCCGGTGATGGCGGTGTTCCGGGGTTAAAGGCAGAACCATAAAAGGTTTTGCCAGTAGTACCAGCAACTATTACAGATTCGGGAACTACAAAAACATACCCCGGTTTGAATAGCCGAACTTTGTAGGTCGCATTATTTAAAGCAAAGATGGCCTGACCCAAACTGTTGGAGGTTAACAAACCTTCGGTTGAAGTTTGACTCTGATTTAAGACCTGAACCTGCACTCCGTTTAGAGTCGTGACCGAATCAGCGGCAGCTTTTATAGTCAGAGTTACTTGATTAGCACCGGTCCCGGTTCCAGATGTTAAAGTTCTGGTGGACCAGCTCCAAACATGATTGGCAATGGTGTCCGGATTGGAGGAACCGGCATTTACCGCAAAAACTCTGGGAATGGTGTCAGTTAACGTTATCGGATTTGAAAATGACCAGACTTTTTCGGCTGACTTGTTGGCGATTTTTTCTCCGATATTGGTTGTGTCAGTCAAAGTCCGATTTGTATTATCCCAGGGATTATCATCAATGCCGGAAATATTCTCGTCTAATTTGTCTAAATTACTTGCTCGCACAGAGGTGTAATCCGAACCGGATGGAGGCGTAATTCCGTTTAAGCCGGAAATCTCTGCCATGACCAAGGAGCTTTCCGCAATGGGATGTTGAATCTTATTCAGACCAAAACTTAACACCTGCCAGGGGTTAGTTTTTACTCTAACCGTTTTTCCGTTTTTAAAAGCGGTTATGAATGCCAGATACTGGCCAACATTGTTGGACCCGTCACTGACTTTTATCTTTTTCTGATAGTACCCGGTTCTGGTTGAAGAGGTAACCTTAGAGGAATCCACGATGACGTTAGAACTTCCGGTAACGGTCCGAAACCATTTAAACCAGACCGAATCCACGTCAGAGAGATTTAAAAAAGTTGTATCAGTAGTCCCAATGGTCAAAGTCAAGCTATCAGAAGGGGCATAAACTTGAGCCAATCCATCGCTGTAAAAGAAAGTCAAGATTGAGAAACTAAATACCGTCAAAATTATCAATCTTCTAATCATTGATTACTCCTTCATTCCGAGTGTATTCGAGGAATTTATCCCGAGCGAAGTCGAGGGATTTGTCCAGCGAAGGTAGAATCCTGTTTTATTTTTTTTGTTCATATGAACCGTCTTTAGAATTTTCTACGAACTCATCTTCATCATTCAAAATCCAATCCGGCCTTTTTCTGCCTGAAGGAACTGTATAAGTGACATACAAACGGGGCTGCTTGGTAGAGGGAGAACCTTCTTCAATGAGAGTCCTTTCTGAAGTGAAAAATCTTTTCCAGGTCCCGGAACTCCCTTCATCTTTATTTTTGAAAATGAGCCCGTAATTTTCCCAGGTGCCATTCACCCAGTTTTGAACTGCAGTGGTAAAATTATTCCACTGATACCAACCCGCACTTGTGACCGAAGCCGAATCAATTATATCGGAAGTATCACCACCCGCCACCGTCCACAAAGTATCCGCTGAGTTCATGCGCCGGTATTTCCAGTTCACCTCCATCTCCATCCAGTTATTGGTTACTCTCAAAGCTCGGATGATTCGTGCCGAAGAGCCGGCCACGGCGTTGCAATAATGGGAATCCACTGCTGCGGTGATTGTGGCATTGGAGGGAATGTCAGATAAATCATATTTGATGATTCCGCGATTATGGGTAGTAGAGGTAGAAGAACCCACCGCAAAAATAGTATCGTTGCCTCGATTCAAAGTATCTGGTGAATACAAGAAAGCGTCAAAGACATCGGAGGTATCTATAATCTCAATCGAGGGGTCAAAAGTAATTTCTCCGGGAGGCAGTTGCAGCAAATCCTTATACTTCATTCCCACCAGCATAAAGAAACTATCTCCTACCTTAACCAGTCTTTTCCTCAAAGGGAAACTCAGGTTTAAAGTATCTATGGATATTTCCGGAATGACAGCTTGAGATGGCAATTGAAAAATGGGATTGTGTCTGTCATTTCCTAATTTAATTATATCAAAGGTATTCAACGCTGATTGCCACCTAAATTCAGATTCCTTTTCAAAGAATTTTAAATTAAGTTGGCTTATATCCAGTGCATAAACCAGACAAACCCAGGTGTTCTC
>JBIOYE010000149.1:0-3851 GCA_044870015.1 Candidatus Zixiibacteriota bacterium | reverse complement strand
GTCAATTTACCGTTGTGCATGGAGAAAGCCAATCCGCATATAACCGGAGGCCCGTCAAAATAAGTAGGCATGGAGTTGGCTTTAACCGGCATCAAAGGTCCCACATGGCTTCCCCGCATGGTTCCCGCCACAAAATGTCCGATAGCATAAGGTGAAAGAATTTCACCAGTGGCCGGGAATTGCGACTGAACTCTGACCAAAGCCACCGGGCCATCTTTACCGGTATATTTTCCAGCGATATTGTGCAATCGGGAAGTACTAACAGCTACAGCCAAGTCACCGGTGGTGCGGGAATATATTGCCTCTACTACAAATCTCTCATTATCTCTCAACAAAGCCGCTATGTCATATAAATCTTCCGGTGCATTCAGTTCAACTATTCGGTCACCTTCCGTGTTGCTAACATCCATAATCACAAATTTGAACCCCTGTTTCATTGTAGGAGAAAGCATCAGACCGGGGCAGTGCATGGGATCACAGAAAGATAAATATAAAGGCAGATTATAAGCCCCGGGGTCGGTCTTATCTGCCGCGAAGAATAGAAAAGATTCTGATGGTCTTTCGTCTACTTCCATTTCTGCCACAGCCGGTCCCATCCCTTTGATATTGCCAGAAAAAGCATCTTTTAACAGGTCCTGTCCGGCCCCGTAAAGTCCCTGGTCTTTAGCCACCTGAGTTCCGGCCATAAAGGCGTCCCAGGCCAGTTTATGAATCTCACTGGCAAGAGTGCCCTTGGTATGGGTCATCAAAATGGAGACATCATCACCGGTGGAAGAGACAAAATAATCAATCAGCAATCCCTTTTTAAGCCCATTTTCCGCCACAAAATCTGCCACCCTCTGTTTCAGTTTTTCGCTGGGTTTTAGATGACCACCCACTGCACCGATATCAGCTTTTATGATGCTGATGGTGGTTTTCATAAACAAAATCCTCCTGTTTGCAGGTTAAAAATTTGAGTTATTTAAGTCTTTTAAAAGTTTAACCCTCTGGTTAGATCCGTTTAGAGGATGAAGGGTTAACTTAGCTTTCACATATATAAAATACGCTAAAAATTCTGCTTGTCAACCCCTTTTTGAAATTTTCTTTTCAAACTTGACAAAATTTAAAACGTTTATATATTAAGAGTAAAGATTAGCTAGACCTTCGGGGTGAGGTGCAATTCCTCGATCGGTGGTATAGCCCACGACCCCCGCCGCTAAAAGCTTCGGGGTTGAACCTGTGTAATTCAGGTGCCGACGGTTAAAGTCCGGATGGTAGAAGGTGGGCAGTAGTTTGTCATATTTATGGCTGTAAAAATACCCCGAAGGAATAAACGGGGTTTTTTATTTGTATGTCAGACATAAAATTTATGCGCATGGTTTTGAAGTTGGCTGAAAAAGGGTCGGGGAGTACTTCCCCTAATCCTATGGTCGGGGCTGTGGTGGTAAAGAATGGTAAAATCACCGGCTCTGGGTATCACAGACAAGCCGGGGATAGACATGCTGAAGTAATTGCCTTACAACAAAGTGGCAAAAATAATAAAAGTGCTACTTTATATGTGAATCTGGAACCATGCTGTCATTTTGGTCAGACCCCGCCTTGTACGGAAGAGATTATTAAATCCGGGATCAAAAGAGTGGTTTGTTCTATGATTGACCCTAATCCTAAAGTTAATGGGAAGGGGATAGGGATTCTGAAAAAGAATAAAATTAAGGCAGAAGTTGGTTTGTTAGAAGAGGAAGCTAAAAAGTTAAATGAAGTGTATCTGAAATATATTTCCACCGGTCTGCCTTATGTGATTTTGAAATGGGCCTCGACTTTGGATGGTAAAATTGCTACCGTTGATGGGGATTCTAAGTGGATTTCCAACGACCAATCCAGAAAATTTGCTCATCAATTAAGGAGCCAGGTGGATGCGGTTTTGGTGGGAGTTGATACAGTGATTGAAGATGATCCGGAGTTGAATAACAGATTGGTGAAAGGAAAAAATCCGGTGAAGATTATTCTGGATACTAAGGGAAGGATACCTCTGAATTCTAAAATAGTGTTATCTGCAAAAAATGAAAGAACTATTCTGGCTACGGTTTGTGCTGACAAAGAGAAATTTGAGAATTCTTATCTGGAGGTCTGGAAATTGAAAGAAAATGAAAAGAGGCAGGTGGACTTGCTTTCACTTTTGAAAAAAGCTGGTGAGAGTAAGATTACCTCACTTTTAGTTGAGGGCGGACAAAAGGTTTTGAGCTCGTTCATGCAGGAAAGATTGGTGGACAAAGTTTACTGCTTTGTATCACCTAAAATAATCGGTAAGGGTTTGGATACTTTTGCAGAATTGGGAATCAGTAAAATTGCTGATTCTGTACGACTGAATGATGTGGAAATTAAAAAGATTGAAGACAATGTGCTTGTTTCTGGTTATCCGGTGTGGAGGAATTGATGTTTACCGGGATTGTTGAAGAAATAGGTTTGATAAAAGAAATTAAAGAAAAACAAGATGCTAGAAGATTCAAAATCACTGCTAAAAAGATTTTGGATGATTTAAAAATGGGGGAGAGCATTTGTATCAATGGTGCCTGCCAGACGGTCATTGAAATTGGGAAAAACTTTTTTGCCGTTGAAGCCATGCGGGAAACTTTGAACAGAACCAACTTTGGTCAGTTGACGGTCGATGAGCCGGTGAACTTGGAAAGTAGCTTAAAACTTTCGGACAGATTGGGCGGGCATCTGGTGAGCGGGCATATCGACTGCATAGGAGAAATTTTGGATATAATTCCCAAGCAAGATTCTCATATTTTTAAGATTCAATTTTCCAGTAGATATACACCTTTGGTCATTCAGAAGGGGTCGATTGCCGTGGAGGGGATAAGTTTAACGGTGATTGATGTTGGTGAAAATTATTTTACGGTAGGGATAATTCCTTACACCTGGGAAAATACTAATCTGAAAAATAAAAGAGTCAATGACTCTGTGAATCTGGAGTTTGATTTAATCGGGAAATATGTGCAGAAAATGTTGAGCAACCAAACTGGATCTAAAATTACCTGGGAATATTTAAAAGAGAAAGGCTGGTGAAATGGAAATGTCTAAGCTGAATTCCATACCGGAAGCGATTGAACATCTGAAAGCCGGAAAGATGATTATTGTGGTTGACGACGAAAAACGGGAAAATGAAGGAGACTTGATGATTGCGGCGGAGAAGGTAAATCCGGATGCCATAAATTTTATGACCAAGTATGCCAGAGGTTTACTCTGCTTGGTTATTAATGACCAACTGACTCAAAGATTGAATCTATATCCGATGACAATGAATAATACTTCAAAGTATGGCTGTAATTTTACCATTTCAGTGGATGCTAAAGAAAATACCACCACCGGGATTTCGGCTTTTGACCGGGCGCAGACCGTTAAGACCATAATCCACCCTAAAACTAAACCAGAAGATTTACTAAGACCGGGTCACATTTTTCCGTTGGTGGCTGACTCTAAAGGAGTGCTTAAAAGAGCCGGGCATACCGAAGCGGCTCTGGATTTAGTAAAACTTTCCGGTTTATATCCGGCTATGGTTCTCTGTGAAATTTTAGATGAAGACGGAAAAATGGCCAAATTGCCCAAACTTCTAGAAATGGCCCAAAAATTTGATTTGAAGGTTGTTTCCGTGGCAGATTTGATTGCCTATCGCAGAAAGACCGAAAAGTTGGTAGAAAAGATGACCTCGGTGAAGTTTCCCACCAAGTTCGGTGATTTTAAATTACATCTGTATAAATATCTAATCGAAGAAGAATACCATTTGGCCATAGTGAAAGGTGAGGTAAAGGGAAAAGAGAATATCCTGGTTAGAATGCACTCTCAATGTTTGACCGGGGATTTGTTCGGCT
>JBIOYE010000148.1:0-3862 GCA_044870015.1 Candidatus Zixiibacteriota bacterium | reverse complement strand
TTGGGAAAATATTTAGTACTCAAACAAAATGGGACTTTGCTTTCAGGTAAAATCGTGGAAACCGAAGCTTACATCGGCAAAGATGATAAAGCCAGTCATGCCTATGGAAGAATTACCTCTCGAAATCAGATTATGTACGGTCCGCCCGGATACGCCTATATTTATTTCATCTACGGCAACCACTTTTGTCTCAATTTCGTCACCGAGAAAAAAGGATTTCCTGCGGCAGTTTTAGTTCGAGCCCTAGAGCCGTCAGATGGGATTGAGAAAATGGTGAAGAATCGAAATTCAGCCACCAAAGAGAATTTAACCAACGGACCGGGAAAATTATGCCAGGCCTTGGGAATTGATAAAAAGTTCAACGGTCAGGATGTAACCTCGGGTTTTCTTTTTGTGGAAGATAGAAATGAGAAGGTTGACCACATTGAAAGCTCAATCAGAATAGGGGTAAAAGAGGGCAATGACAAAAAATGGAGATTTTATATCACCCAAAACAGTCACGTATCCAAAATCAGGAGCTAAAAAGTGCACAGAATAAAGTCCACTGATTTACCAGTCAGCGTTTTCGAGTCGGTCCAGATTCAGTTTGATGAGGCGGCCAAAAGATTAAAAATCGACCCGGGGATTCTGGAATTCATCAAAGCCCCCCGACGCTCGGTGGAAATCAACCTGCCGGTCCAGATGGATGACGGAAAATTTAGAATTTTCACCGGCTACCGGGTGCAGCATTCCTTAATCCGGGGCCCGTCCAAAGGGGGAATCCGCTATCACCCCAATGTCAACTTAGATGAAATCAAAGCTCTGGCGGCCTGGATGACCTGGAAATGCGCGGTAGTCAATATACCTTTCGGAGGAGCCAAAGGAGGAATCGCCTGCGACCCTTCCAAAATGTCCCAGAAAGAATTAGAACGGATGACCCGTCGCTACACCGCGGATTTAATAGAATTATTCGGTCCGGAAGTAGATGTACCGGCTCCGGATGTGAATACCAATGAACAAGTGATGGCCTGGATTATGGATACTTACTCTATGCATGCCCGGCATACCGTAAGATCTGTGGTCACCGGAAAACCGATTGAGATGGGTGGCTCTCTGGGGCGAAAAGAAGCCACCGGCCGAGGAATTTTAATCACCGTCAAGGAAGCCGCCGGCCATCTGCATATGCATTTGAGCGGAAGCTCGGTAGTGATTCAAGGTTTTGGCAATGTGGGTTCAATGTCGGCTAAATTTTTCAACGAAGAGGGAAGCAAGATTATTGCGGTCAGCGACGTGAAAGGGGGAATTCATAATCCCAAGGGATTGGATATTCCCAAACTTCTGGAATATGTTGAAAAGAAAAAAACCGTGGTCGGTTTTCCCAAAGCCCATCCCATCAACAACCAGAAATTATTGGAATTAGAATGCGATATTTTAATTCCGGCGGCTTTGGAAAATCAGATTACCAAAGAGAATGCTCACAAAATCAAGACCAAAATTTTAGCCGAAGGGGCCAACGGTCCCACCACACCGGAAGCAGATAGAATCTTGGATAAGAAGAAAGTATTTATAATCCCGGATATCTTATGCAATGCCGGAGGCGTCACCGTATCTTACTTCGAATGGGTGCAGGACCGGATGGGATATTTCTGGACCGAAGAGGAAGTCAACGAACGCTTAGACAATATCATGACCAAGGCCTTTCAGGATGTGCTGGAAATGGCCTTAAAGCACAAAGTAAATATGCGGGTGGCAGCCTTTATGGTGGCTATCAAACGAGTGGTAGATGTGATT
This sequence comes from Candidatus Zixiibacteriota bacterium, assembly GCA_044870015.1. Classification (GTDB taxonomy): domain Bacteria; phylum Zixibacteria; class MSB-5A5; order DSPP01; family RBG-1; genus RBG-1. The sequence continues at coordinate 2,092 of JBIOYE010000148.1, read as the reverse complement.
AAATTGAGAGGGATTTATGCTTAAGATTTTCAGCCGCACCGAGTAAAATGTCTACTTTCTGCAACCAAAGGAGATTTTTTTGGATGTAAGCGGATTTTTATTAATCACACCACCTATTTTGTTTTCCCTGACCATCCATGAATTCGCCCATGCCTGGACAGCCAATAGATTAGGAGATCCGACTGCTAAAGAATTAGGTCGACTGACCTTAAATCCCATAGCCCATATCGATATTTTGGGGCTTCTGATGCTGTACTTAGTTCACCTGGGATGGGCTAAACCGGTGCCGGTGAATCCCTATAATTTCAGGAATCCCAGAAAAGATATGATGTGGGTGGCGGCGGCCGGCCCGATTTCTAATATAATTTTAGCTTTTGTGCTGGGACTTTTTATCCGCAGTATGGTCCATACCGGAATATCTTTTGACCCCAATACTTTTTCCGGGATTCTGATTTACATGCTGGTGTTCGGTTTTATAATTAATTTAGTTTTAGCTTTTTTCAATCTGATTCCTATTCCGCCCTTAGACGGCTCCAAGATTTTAAGGGGCTTTCTTCCACCCCGTTATGAAATCTATATGATTTATCTTGAAAGGTTCGGGCCTCTTCTGATTTTATTTATTTTTCTTATGGGCCAGTTCCTGCATTTAAGCTTTCTGTGGTCCTGGCTGCGCCCTATAGTCCGGTTCTTCTCGCTTCTTTTCGCGGGGACCGACCTTACCCAGGCATTGTAATTTCCTGAATAAAAATGAAATCTGTTTCCGGAAAACTTCGGTTTTTTTCAAATTTTGTCTGGGTAGTGATTTTTTTGGCATTGAATTGTTCCGCCGGTAAAAATGTAAAAATTCAAAAAATTCCGGTCAAACTGCCGGATGTTAAAAGTTTTGCGGCTATCTTAAGCCTAAAGGGAGATACCAATAAGGGAAAAGTCAAACTGAACCTAGAATTATTTTTCAGAGAATCCCAGCAGGTGGTGTTCAGCCCCCGGACTTCCTGGGGGAGCGGTTTTTTTAAAGCTAAAATTCAAAAAGACAGCGTGACCATTTATTTTCCCAAAGATCAGAAATTTTACAAAGATGAGGTGGATATTTTTCAGGAAAAACTGAACTGGGGATGGGAGATAAAATTGCAGGAGCTGATGGATATAATTGTCATGAAAAATATGGATTCCGTGGCTGGAGCAGAAATTCAATATAAAAAATTCAAAAATTACCATAATTTTGATTTACCGTATGAAATAGAAATCAGATTCAAAAATTCGGGAAAGAAAGTAAAAATCAGTTTCAAGGAGCAAAAAATAAATCCCCAGCTAGCGGATAAGATATTCCAGCTGGAAATTCCCGATGCAGCGCAAAGAGTGGATTTGGCTGGGGAGTAAACTTGTGCTAAAAAGTCGTTGACTTTATAAAGAATCCACTTAATTTATTTTAAAATCAAAAAGTATATGAGCCTGAAAAAAGTTGAAAAACTGGGGAAAAATCTGCTTATCGGGCTGGTGGGGCTATTTGTAAAACCGGAAAAATTGGACCGCGCAAAAGTAGATTTTTCCAAAGCCAAAAAGATACTTCTGGTCAGGCAGGATAAAAGACTGGGAAATCTGATTCTGACTTTACCGGTGGTTTCCGCTATAAGAAAGAAATTTCCGGAGTGTGAGATTGGTTATTTGGCTGACAGTTGTTATTCCGAATTATTACAGATGTCTCCTGACCTTAATGAAGTCATAGTGATAAGGAAAAATTTATTTAGATTTTGGTCGGATGTTAATAAAATCAGGAGAGTAAACTTTGATTTGGCTTTGGATTTGAGTGACGAGAACAATTTTTCTTTGTCTAATGCTCTTCTAACGTATTTGAGTCAAGCTCCCATACGGGTCGGTTATCAGAAAGAGCAGAATAAAGGATTTTTGAATCTGGAAGTACCGATAATTCATAATGAAAGACGGGTGGTGGAAAGACATCTGGATTTGTTGAGGTTTTTAGCAGGAGAGGTTCCTACGCCGGAATTCAATCTGAAAATTGATTCTGAAAATCAAAACCGGGCTAAAAATTATTTAACTTCTAAAAAAGTTTCACAGAATGATTTTCTTATAGGAA
>JBIOYE010000147.1:0-12047 GCA_044870015.1 Candidatus Zixiibacteriota bacterium | reverse complement strand
ACCGCGCCGGCAACCAAAAAAGAAACCGGCGGTGCTTCCAAAGATACAACCAAAGTTACCAAAGATAGTTCTACGAAAAATTAATGAAGGAGAAAAATTAAAAGAATTGCCAAATCGTCCCAATCAGAATTAACTTTATTCTAAATGGAAGAGAACGCTCCCAAGACTATCTCACGGCGGGGTTTTATAAATTATTTGATGACCACTGCAGGAGTGGCGCTTTGGGGAGCAATCATTTATCCCTTGGTGAGATATTTGATTCCCCCGGAGGTACCCGAAGCAACCTCTTCCTCGGTGGTGGCCGGCAATCTGGAGGAATTACCCCCCAATTCCGGAAAAATTTTTCGCTTCGGGGACAAAGCCGGGATTTTAATCCGTACCCCCACCGGTGAATTCAAGGCCTTTTCGGCTACCTGCACGCATTTATCTTGCACAGTTCAATACCGTTCCGATGCATCCCACATTTGGTGTGCCTGCCATAATGGACATTACGATTTGAATGGTAAAAATATTTCTGGACCACCGCCTCGACCTTTGGAAGAATATACCGTTTTTGTGAAAGGGAATGAAATCGTGGTAAGCAAGAAATTAGTTTAAAGATTGAGTCACGTGAAGACAGCTGCCAAATTACAGAAAATTTATCAATGGTTAGATGAAAGGGTTGATTTAAAGAAATTTCAAGATTTAGCTGCTCATAAAACCGTCCCTTTGCATAAGCATACGGTTTGGTACTACTTAGGGGGGATGACCTTATTTTTATTTGTAGTACAGGTGATAACCGGAATTTTGCTTTTACTTTACTACCGACCCTCCTCCGAACAGGCCTTTGAATCGGTTCAGTTCATCATGACAGAAGTCACATTCGGCTGGCTGGTACGCTCGATTCACTCCTGGTCCGCCAATCTGATGATCTTCACTTTGTTTATGCATATGTTTTCGGTCTTTTTTATGAAGGCCTATCGCAAACCCCGGGAACTGACCTGGGTTTCCGGAGTATTCTTGTTTTTTTTGGCTTTGGGTTTCGGTTTTTCCGGCTATTTACTCCCCTGGAATCAACTGGCCTATTTTGCCACCAAGGTGGGGACCGAGATTGCCGGAGCAGTACCTCTGGTGGGAGATTTCATTTTGAAATTTCTACGAGGAGGGACCGAAGTCTCTGGAGCCACATTAACCCGTTTTTACGGCTTTCACGTGGCGGTTTTGCCCATGATTGCTACGGCGGTTTTGCTTTTGCATCTTTTTCTGGTACAGAAGCAGGGAATGAGCCGGCCCCTGGGGCTGAAATCTGCCAATCCTGCTCCGCCAGATATCCCCTTTTTTCCCAATTTTTTCTTAAGAGATGTCTTGGGTTGGACTTTAGCCTTGGGTGTTTTAGTGGCTCTGGCTTCGGTCTTCCCCTGGGAGTTAGGAGAGAAGGCCGATCCATTCGCTCCGGCTCCAGCCGGGATTAAGCCGGAATGGTACTTTTTGTTTATGTTTCAGACTTTGAAGTTTTTGCCAGCCAAAATCTTATTTTTTGAAGGCGAAATCTTGGGGATTTTATTCTTCACAATTTTATTCGGGATTTTGATTTTTGTACCCTTTCTGGACAAAAAGGCCAATCTGGGAATTTCCAGCAGACCTCTTCTTGTTGTTGGCTGGTGCATAGTGGCCTTTATCATATTAATGACCTTATTGGGGGTATTGCTTTAAAATGAAATTGAAAAAAATGAATTTTTTGGTTGGTCTGGGCCTAATCCTGCTCTTTACCTTTTATTTTAAGTCGGTTTGGTCAAAAGACACTTGTATAGAGTGTCATCTGTTATTAGATGAGAAAAATGTTGCCATCGTAGAAAATTTCAAAAAAGACATCCACTTTCTGAGAGGTATTTCCTGCAATGGTTGTCACGGAGGGGATGCCAGCCTGGGAATGGATGACCCCTTTGCCAGTATGGATCCCCAGAAGGGATTTGTAGGCACCCCGGACCACTTTAAGATTCCAGCATTTTGTGGCAAGTGCCATTCTGACATCGAGTATATGAGAAAATATAACCCCAAATTGAGGGTCGACCAATATCAGCTTTATAAGACTTCCCGGCACGGAAAACTTTTGGCTAAGGGAGACAAGAATGTAGCTACCTGTATCTCCTGTCACGGTTCACACGGAATTCTCCCGATTTCCGATCCCAATTCACCGGTTTTTGACCTCAATGTGCCTAAAACTTGCGCCAAATGCCACGCCGACGCCAATCATATGAAGAATTATAAAATCCCCACAGATCAGTTTGAAAAATATTCTCAAAGCGTACACGGCATGATATTGCTGAAGAATAGGGACCGTTCAGCTCCGGCCTGCAATGACTGTCACGGAAATCACGGAGCCATTCCGCCGGGTTTGGGGGATATCGCCAGCGCTTGCGGAGAATGTCATTCGAGCAACCGGGAATTATTTAATGAATCACCTCATAAACAGATTTTTCAGGAGGTTGGCCTACCTGAATGTGTCACTTGTCATGACCATCATCTGGTTTTGAAAACCTCAGATGAAATGTTGGGGGTGGGGGAAAAATCGGTTTGTATGCAGTGCCACACCGAACCGGAATCCGAGCCTTATAAGGTGGCTTTCCAAATCAAAGCTGACCTGGACAGCCTCAAAAGCTCTATTAGTCAAGCCCAACTGCTCATTGAAAAAGCTGAGAAAGCCGGGATCGACGTAGCCAAAGCCAAATTTGAATTGAATCTGGCTAAAGACGACGTGATCAAAATCCAAAGTTTGATCCATTCGGTCTCCTTGGCGAAAGTTAGTGAAGTCGCTCAAGAAGGGATCAGCAAAGCCACATTTGTGAAACAGTCCGGCCAGAGGGCTTTAATGGATTTGAAAATGAGAAGAATCGGTTTGGGTGGTTCAGCCGTTATTATTTTAATCTTAGCCTTCGGTTTATACTTAAAAATCAGAGAAGTGGATGCCCGCTCCAAGAAGAAAAGTTAGCGGGGTTTTCTTTCCCGGCGACAGAACGATACTGGATAAGCAGTGAAAGCAATTGCCAAAAAATTGAAACTTCGTATATTGAGATGTCTGGAAGATAAAATTAAATGATTATTTGAGATGGAACACGTTAATTATAGTTACATAATATTGCGCTGGTTCGGTCTGGTCCTTTTTTTGATTTCATTGGTATTTTTGGTAATTCTTTTGTTGCGCTACAAAAAATCCATTCTGGAGACCAAACTAAAATTACAACTTTTAGCCGGAGTTGGAATCTTACCTTTATTGACCTTATTTTTTTCCGATCAAACTCTGCTGGAAGGGATGAAAGATGATAAATTCTGCGGTTCCTGCCATACCATGGTTCCCTTTTTTAAGAGCATAACCAATCCGGAAATAAAAACCCTGTCAGCCCTGCATGCTCAAAATCACTGGATCAGGGAAAAACATTGCTACACCTGTCACACAGATTATGCCATGTTGGGAGGGGTTAAAGCCAAGCTAAGAGGATTAAGACACATGTATGTTTATTACACCGGGCAGGGTGACAAAAGGCCTAAACTTTACAATCCTTATCCCAATAATAACTGTCTGGGCTGTCATGGGGGAGCCATCAAATACGAGGAAGAGGCGACTCATAAGGAAATATCCGGCGAAATTGCTAAAAACGAGGTTTCCTGCTTGGATTGCCACGGACCATCTCATCCTGAATAATTAGAGGAGAGGATGATATTACTTTTAGTTTTTATTTCAGAAATTGCAGGCCTAATCTTAGGGCTTCTGGCTTTCTTTTATCCCAAGGCGGGCGTCATTTTTCTCTATATGACTCTGGGAAACTTTTTCATTGTGGCAGGAGTGGCGCTGTATGTCATCCAAGTGATAAAAGATTTGAAAAAGCATAAGGTTTTGTAAACTCTAAATGAAAACGGTGAATACAGATGGGAAAGACCTTATCAGAAATTATCATCAGCGAGCATTGTAAAAAAGAAGTCGGAGCCGGAGAAATTGTTCTAACTCCTATTGATGTCTGTCTTTTACAGGACGGAACCGGCCCTCTGGCTATCAGACAATTTGAAAAATTGGGTTTAAAGAAATTAGCCAATCCAGCCAGGACGGTTTTTTTTCTCGACCATGCCTCTCCTTCTCCCCGTAGGGAGCTTTCCAATGACCATAAATTTATCCGGGAGTTTGTGGACAAAACCGGAGCCGGGCTTTCCGACATAGGAGGGGGAATCTCTCACCAGGTCATCAATGAATATTATGTCAACCCGGGAGATATCTTAATCGGAGCCGACTCTCATACCTGCACCGGCGGGGCGCTGTGTGCCTTTTCAACTGGAATGGGTTCGTCTGATGTCGCTGTAGCCATGGGTTTGGGGAAGACCTGGTTGAGAGTTCCGGAAAGTTTCAAAATTGTGGTCAAAGGAGAATTTTCCATGGGAGTGTATGCCAAAGATTTGATTTTACATTTTATTGGAATGATCGGTGCTGATGGAGCAACTTACAAAGCTTTAGAGTTCTGCGGAGAAACTGTTGAGGAGATGAGCATGAGCCAAAGACTCACTTTAGCTAATATGGCAGTGGAAGCAGGAGCCAAAGTGGGGTTGATAGCTTCGGATAAAACCACTCATAAATTTCTGAAAGAAATGGGAAGAGGGAATAAGTACCGGGAAATGAAACCGGATAAAGATGCAGTTTACGAAAAAACTTTTGAAATCGACGTTTCCAGACTGGAGCCACAAATTTCTTTTCCTCACACAGTGGATAACACCCGTCCCTTGAGTCAGGCCCAGGGTGTGAAAATTCAGCAGGTTTTTTTAGGAACCTGCACCAATGCCCGCCTGGAAGATCTGAAAATATTTTATGACATTGTAAAGGGAAAGAAAAAAAATCCCAACACCCGAGTGATTGTCACTCCGGCTTCCCGCAAGGTTTATCTGGATGCCATGAAATCAGGATATCTGCAAGCTTTTATGGAATTTGGAGCGGAAGTTTTGCCGTCCGGTTGTGGACCTTGTGTGGGCGTGCACGGTGGCGTGGGAGCAGACGGAGATAACATTCTTTCCACCATGAACCGGAATTTCAGAGGCAGAATGGGGAATCCGGAGAGCAATATTTATCTGGCTTCTCCGGCTGTCTGCGCCGCCACAGCTATTAAAGGAGAGATTGCCGACCCCAGAGAGTTTTTATCTGTCAGGAAAACCGGTTCGACAAAAAGTGTAAAAAAGTCATCCACTCGGAAAAAGAAAAAATAAAATATGACTCTAAAAGGTTCCGCCTGGAAATTTGGAGACGATATCTCCACTGATTTAATTGCTCCCGGCAGATATTTTCATTTGCGTTCCAATCTACCGGAATTGGCGAAACATGTAATGGAAGACGCCGACCCGACCTTTGCCTCTAAGGTTAAAAAAGGAGATTTCATTGTCGGCGGAAGCAATTTTGGCTTGGGTTCATCTCGTGAACATGCTCCCACTATTATAAAATTAGCCGGTGTATCTGCGGTTCTGGCTAAATCTATGGCCAGAATTTTTTATAGAAATGCCATCAATGTGGGACTTCCGGTTCTAATCTGCGAGACTGATAAGATTCAGACCGGAGATGAGTTGGAAATAGATTTAGAAAAGGGAATTATTCTGGACCGTACCAGAAACCTCAAATTGACTTTCGCTCCTCTACCTAAGGTGATGATTAATATTCTCTCTGACGGAGGTCTGGTGGCCCATATTCAGAAGCATGGGGATTTTAAGCTGGACTGAATTTTAAATTCGAACAGTAGATCATCTCTAATTTTCACCTCACAAATAAACGCCCCTCCCTTCTGTGTTAGCTTGTTTCTGGATGTACCATTTTGGATTATTCATGGATACCTGGATGGACACAACGTAGTGCTTGACATTTGCTTAAAAAATTTTATTTTGAAAAATTGTCGATGATTATAGTCAAATATGGTCAAAAATAGTATTATATTTGACTATACTCAAGTATGGTCAATAATACTATTATACTTGAGTATTATTGACTATTGTTGACCATGCCGCGGTAGCTCAGTCGGTAGAGCAACGGACTGAAAATCCGTGTGTCGCCAGTTCGATTCTGGCCTGCGGCACCATTAAAAGCAGGGATTAGGGACTAAGGATTAAGGATTGATTTTTAATCCCTGATCCCAATCCTTAATCCCTGCTTTGTTCGCCACCGTAGCTCAGTTGGTAGAGCAAGGGTTTCGTAAACCCTAGGTCACCCGTTCGATTCGGGTCGGTGGCTGATTGATAAAGTTGGTTTGCTTGAACAAAAGGCAAATAGAAAAAAAATAAGGGGAAAGGAGTGAAAAAATGAAGAAGAGAAATTTGGGATATTTGGGATTTTTGGGTTTGTTGGGCTTTCTGGGTAGTTTCACCGGGAATGAGAATCTATACGGGTTGTATGGATTATATGGTTTTTTTGGATTTTTCAGTTGCAGGGAATGAGACACAGAAACATTGTGCCCGTTCGATTCGGGTCGGTGGCTGACTTATACTTTTAAACTTGAATTTTGAAAATAATCTAAGAAAGGACGTATTTGAATTTTCTAATTCTTGTCATTATTACTTTAGGTTTAATATCTACATTTCAGGTATCAATATGGAATACTCGGTTTGTTAGATATGGAGATTTCCTACATTGTCCGGCCACTTTTTCTAATAGTGGATTCAATCGATTTCTTTATTGGTGTTTTCCGATATCATTGTTTATTTTGACTATCATTCTTTACAAATTTCATGTTCTCTTGTTCTTGATTTATTTTCTTCCGATAATAGCAGGCATTTTGAAAGTCAAGAAAGAGCATATTGACCGTCAAGCGAAATTTATTATGGAACAAGAGCGTATAAGCTTCTCGGACGCTAAGAAAAAGGCAAAAAGACATGAAAAAAGTATTAGAATGGCCAAGAAATACCTTCCATAAACTAGTAGACCTACATTGTCCTCAATGTGGGACCTAAATTTAATTTGAAATAAAATATGACAGAAGAACAACTCAAAAGAATGGCGGATGAGAATATATGCTATGAAATGAAGATGCTCATTGTAACCGAGGGCCTACTTGGAGAAATCCAACTTCTTTTAAGGCCTGGTCAAGGATATATATTAAATACACTTATAAACGCACGCTTAGAAAGCTTCTTAATTCACGCTCGAAATCTTATGGAATTTTCTTATCCATCTGAATATAGTAAGAAGAAAAATACAGTGACAGCAATATCTTATATTGCTAACTGGGAAACTTTAGATGAGATAAAAGATAATAAGCCAAAAACATTTTTGGAATATCAAGACAAGATACACCAGAGATTAGCCCATATTTCCTTGGAAAGGATTGAGGGTGAAAAAACACAATGGCCCTGCAAAGAAATCCTGACAGATGTGCTAAAAATATGGACGTTTTTCCTAACTACTCTATCTAAAAAGTCCCAAGAAAAGCGACAGTGGTTTAAATGTTGGGATGACTTTATTAAAAACTTACCTGAGGATAAGAAGGAGCTATTAGGGGCAACACCCTAAACATTTCCCCAAAACTTTCGTATAAATCTTTGCAAAAGAGCTTGACAAGGTACTAATACTTTCGTATTATAATACCGAATAAGATTGTGGTAATATCCTCGTAAGCTATTACCCTGAATTTAGATAAAAGAAGTTCTTTTAAATACCCAATCTAAGAAAAAATATAATATATTTTTCTTGACAAACGTTGCAGATAGGTTATATTGCAAGTCTGCGACAAAAGGCTAGATATTTTCCAGCCAAAATTTTTTTGTCCTGTGCTCTTTGAAAATTAGATAGCGTGCATACGTTCTTCAATTATAACAATCTTTGCGAGCCTATTAATTGATTTCCGACAACAAAGTCCTCGAAAAAGAGGGCGTTTGTTTCAGAGATTAAACTTTTATAATGAGAGTTTGATCCTGGCTCAGAACGAACGCTGGCGGCGTGCTTCATACATGCAAGTCGTGCGAGAATCCTGGAGCAATCCGGGAGGACAGCGGCAGACGGGTGAGTAACACGTGGGTAATTTACCTGAAAGTCGGGGATAAGCCTCCGAAAGGGGGTCTAATACCGGATAACGTTTCTTTAAGGCATCTTGAAGAAACCAAAGCTAGTCTCTGTTTACAAGCTAGCGCTTACAGATGGACCCGCGCTCCATTAGTTAGTTGGCGGGATAACAGCCCACCAAGACTGCGATGGATAACCGACCTGAGAGGGTGTACGGTCACACTGGGACTGAGACACGGCCCAGACTCCTACGGGAGGCAGCAGTAGGGAATATTGCGCAATGGCCTAACGGCTGACGCAGCAACGCCGCGTGGAGGATGAAGTCTTTCGGGATGTAAACTCCTGTCAGAGGGGAAGAAATCTCATCCGACAATAATCGGATGAGTTTGACGGTACCCTCAGAGGAAGCACCGGCCAACTCCGTGCCAGCAGCCGCGGTAATACGGGGGGTGCAAGCGTTGTTCGGAATCACTGGGTGTAAAGGGTGTGTAGGCGGGTCGGTAAGTCGGATGTGAAAACTCCCAGCTTAACTGGGAGCCGGCATTCGAAACTGTCGGCCTTGAGTAAGGGAGAGGAAGATGGAATTCCCGGTGTAGCGGTGAAATGCGTAGATACCGGGAGGAACACCGGTGGCGAAGGCGGTCTTCTGGCCCTTCACTGACGCTGAAACACGAAGGCTAGGGTAGCAAACAGGATTAGATACCCTGGTAGTCCTAGCGGTAAACGTTGGATACTAGGTGTTGGATCTCTAAGAAAGGTTCAGTGCCGCAGTTAACACATTAAGTATCCCACCTGGGGAGTACGGCCGCAAGGTTGAAACTCAAAGGAATTGACGGGGGCCCGCACAAGCGGTGGAGTATGTGGTTTAATTCGACGCAACGCGAAGAACCTTACCTGGGCTTGACATCCCGATGTAAGCTTAAGAGATTAAGCCCCTCCGCAAGGAGCATCGGGACAGGTGCTGCATGGCTGTCGTCAGCTCGTGCCGTGAGGTGTTGGGTTAAGTCCCGCAACGAGCGCAACCCTTATCCTTAGTTGCAACCCGCCGAAAGGTGGAGCACTCTAAGGAGACTGCCAGTTATAAACTGGAGGAAGGTGGGGATGACGTCAAGTCCGCATGGCCCTTATGTCCAGGGCTACACACGTACTACAATGGCCGGCACAGCGGGATGCCAAACTGCAAAGTGGAGCAAATCCCATAAAGCCGGTCCCAGTTCAGATTGAAGTCTGCAATTCGACTTCATGAAGGTGGAATCGCTAGTAATCGCGGATCAGCAGGTCGCGGTGAATACGTTCCCGGGCCTTGTACACACCGCCCGTCAAGCCATGGAAGCCGGGGGTACCCGAAGTCGTTTATCTAACCCCGACGCAAGTCGGGGAAGATGACGCCTAAGGTAAAACCGATGACTGGGGCTAAGTCGTAACAAGGTAGCCGTAGCGGAAGCTGCGGCTGGATCACCTCCTTTCTAAGGAGTATCCAAGTACCAAATTGGTGTACGACCCCTCTTCACGGAGGGGAATAAAAACTCGCAAAATGTTAGATTGAAGAACCTGCACGCTATATTAAAAAATTTTTATCATATGCTAAAAATTCCTCTTGGCTTGGGCGAGAAAGTGGATGGGGACCCAAAAAGTGTTGATAACACCTGGGCTTATAGCTCAGTTGGTTAGAGCGCACGCCTGATAAGCGTGAGGTCGGTGGTTCGATTCCACCTAGGCCCATTGACAATGTCAACTTTTTAGGGGAATTAGCTCAATTGGGAGAGCGCCGGCTTTGCAAGCCGGAGGTTACCGGTTCGATCCCGGTATTCTCCAAAATATGAAAATTATAAGATTTTTAAACAAAATTAAATTAGCATCACGATAAAATTTAAGCCAAGCTGAAAAATTTAGAAATTTTTTATCTTGCTCTTTGAAAACTAAATAGTAATTACAGGCGAGCATCTTCATAAAATGCTTTTAATAGACCTTGGATCTTTTGATCAAGCTACTAAGGGCATATGGTGGATGCCTTGGCACTAGCAGGCGACGAAAGACGTGACAAGCTGCGATAAGCTCCGGGGAGCCGCAAATAAGCCTTGATCCGGAGATTTCTGAATGGGGCAACCCTTCCTGAGTAATGTCAGGAAATCTTTGGGCTGAATACATAGGCCCATGGAGGCGAGACGAGGGGAAGTGAAACATCTCAGTACCCTCAGGAACAGATAACGAAGTTATTTCCTCAGTAGCGGCGAGCGAACGGGAAGAAGCCCAAACCGTAAGGTGTGTTAAAGTCTGCAGACGTTGCACCTTTGGGGTAGCGGGGCTCAGGCGAATCTTGCTGCAGGCAAGGTTGAAAAGTTACCAAATTATAGCTTAGCTGAAAAGCGTGGAAAAGCTTGCCATAGATGGTGAAAGCCCAGTAAGTCAAAAGCTGTAATCTTTTTTGCCTGAGTTTCCAAGTAACACGGAACACGTGCAATTCCGTGCGAATCTGCCCAGACCACTGGGTAAGGCTAAATACTAGCTAGTGACCGATAGTGGACTAGTACCGTGAGGGAAAGGTGAAAAGCACTCCTGACGGAGGGTGAAATAGTACCTGAAACCATATGCTTACAAGCGGTCGGAGCCTGACTTTTTGTCTTCGGACGGAAACAAGGGTGACGGCGTGCCTATTGAATAATGATCCGGCGAGTTACTGTGAGTTGCTAGGTTAACCCAAACACTGGGGTAGCCGTAGCGAAAGCGAGTCCGAACAGGGCGACTAAGTAGCTTATAGTAGACCCGAAGCTTAGTGATCTAAGCATGGCCAGGATGAAGTCCAGGTTAAACTGGATGGAGGTCCGAACCCACTAAAGTTGAAAATTTAGGGGATGAGCTGTGCTTAGGGGTGAAAGGCTAATCAAACTGAGCGATAGCTGGTTCTCCCCGAAATAGCTTTAGGGCTAGCCTCGTTTGTAGACAGAAGGAGGTAGAGCACTGGATGGGCAAGGGGCCCTAAAAGGCTTCCAACCCCAACCAAACTCCGAATGCCTTTTGTTTTGAACGGGAGTCAGGTAGTGAGGGATAAGCTTCATTGCCAAAAGGAGAATAACGCCAGACCACCAGCTAAGGTCCCTAAATACTGGCTAAGTGATAAAGGATGTGGAGTTACTCAGACAACTAGGATGTTGGCTTAGAAGCAGCCACCATTTAAAGAGTGCGTAAATGCTCACTAGTCAAGTGATTCTGCGCCGACAATTCTCGGGACTCAAGCCAGTTACCGAAGCTGTGGATTCAGAGTGTCATTGACACTCTGAGTGGTAGGGGAGCATTCTATTCTAGGTTGAAGCTCCGACGTGAGTCGGGGTCGACGAAATAGAAGAGATTATGCTGGAACGAGTAGCGATAAATACTGTGAGAAACAGTATCACCGAAAACCTAAGGTTTCCTGAGCAAGGTTAATCCGCTCAGGGTTAGTCGGTACCTAAGCCGAGGCCGACAGGCGTAGGCGATGGAGATGTTGTTAATATTCAACTACCACCTAAAACGCGTCTGAGCTAAAGGGGTGACGCAGAAGCCTAAACCAGCCCGGTGTTGGAATTCCGGGTCCAACCTGGTAGAGGGTGAGGATTGGTAAATCCGTCCTCACATTACCTCGAGAAGGGATGGGGAGTCCGCAAGGACACAAACTGGTGGCAAAGCCAGCTGCCAAGAAAAACCTCGATAGCGAGTTTTTTAGGTGACCGTACCGTAATCCGACACAGGTAGGTGAGGAGAAGATCCTAAGGTGCTCGAGCTAACCCTCGTTAAGGAACTAGGCATAATGACCCCGTAACTTCGGGAGAAGGGGTGTCCTCAAGTATGTGCTTGGACTTCGCGTTTGAGCGCAGAAGAGGATCACAGTAAAGTGGCCTGGGTGACTGTTTACTAAAAACACATGTCTCTGCCAAGCCTATCAAGGCGATGTATAGGGACTGACACCTGCCCGGTGCCGGAAGGTTAAAGGGTGAGGTCATCCCCGAGCAATCGGGGAAAAGCTTCTAACTGAAGCCCCGGTAAACGGCGGCCGTAACTATAACGGTTCAAATTCGTT
>JBIOYE010000146.1:0-12148 GCA_044870015.1 Candidatus Zixiibacteriota bacterium | reverse complement strand
ACCGAATGGGGTACAATTAACAGACTCAAGGAGTCTGAATCGTCTACGTCTGCTACTGCCGGGGCATTTAATATTGGGCTGCCAGCAATCGTAAATGGATAGCCATCTAATAAAGTTCCATTTAAAGAGTAGGCGTAAACTTCGGTTCCGGTTATATAATTACCTCTCCTCACTAAAAGTATCTCTGAGGAATCATCGTTATCCAAATCGACTAAAATCGGCTGGTGTCGGAAGCTATGATACGTTTCTAAGGGCCAACCCGGATAAAATTCCCCATTTGTCTTCAGAATGTTTAAATACCCCCAAGTATAAATCACTATCTCTAATGAGCCATCCTTGTCCAAATCACCTACCACAGGACCCGAATTGAAAACGAAAGTTTGCATTGGATTCAGGTATCTGGGCCAACCCGGAAGAATTTCCCCTTTCCAGTTATAAACTTCTATTGCAGTTGTATAAGGGGACTGGCTACCTGTTAATCTACTCGCCACCACCTCCAGTTTCCCATCTTTATCTAAATCAACTAAAACTGGCGGAGCATTATCTTCGTATCCAGTAGAAACTGTATCTGTCGCGGCTCTGGGCCATCCTTCTATTAATTCACCGGTATACTTCCAGGCAAAAGCCGAATCTATTGTAAAAGCTACGATATCTTTAAATCCATCTCCGTCTAAATCACCAATGGCCGGTCCACCTCGAACAAAACCAAGCCAGGAGGAGATAAATTTAGGCCAGTTAGGGTAAACTTCTCCATTTGATTTATAGACATGAATATCCTTTCCCCAGATATTATAGAAAATAATTTCCATCTTTCCATCATTATCCAAATCTGCTAAGACTGGAGGAGAGGTTCCATAAATTCCAGTATATAAAGGAAAATTGGGCCAGCTGTTACCTTGGCCGTCGATTACATCTAGCCATCCTTCCAAAGTAATATTCACAATTTCATTCTTTCCGTCTCCATCTAAATCAGCCACAGAACTTCCAGCATAAGGGAACGGGGTCTCAAATTTAGGAAACCCATTAATAATATTGCCCTTATAATCCCAGACATATACATTCCCATCTGCCAAATGCATCACTATCTCTGACCCAGGAATACTGTCAATCTCTGCTAATGTGGTGGAATACCAGGGCATACCATCAAATGTAGACGGACCGATAAATTTAGGAAAATTAGGGTATAAAACTGGCGGGGCAGCTAATATAAAGCCGAGGTTCAGAGTAAAAAATACACAAATTGAAATATAAATTTTGTACACTTTCATGACTTAGCCATTCTTTTAAGTACAAAGGCGGGCTAAATAATTCACCCACCCTTGTACCTTTAAAAATTACTGCTGGACACAGGCAATTACATCGAAGTCTCGTTGGAAAACCCCATTACATCCGTTGTAAGAGGCATACCTTAATGCTGGATTAATGCCTGTAAAGCCGGCTGCTAACTGTATCTCGGGAAGAAGCCTGTAGCTGCCAGCACCTGGGACGTCTCCAGACGCAAAAGCGTATTGTGCGTACCCTTGCTGGTAAAGCACAAGATTCTCAGTCCCAATGAACACCCAAGATGAGCCGTTCCATTTATGCAACCGTATCTTGTCCCCGTCTCTCCACTCACATCCTGAACCAAGATAAGATACAATTCCTTCGAAAGCTGCAAGGTCACATTCGCCAGGTGCAGAATTAGGTCCAATTTGAGCAACCGGTTGAGTGACAAAATAGCTTACTGTGGCAACAGCAATAAAAATTATTAATGCTAATAAAAGACTTTTCTTTTGCATTTTAATTCTCCTTCCTTAGGAATTAAAATTTTTGAATTCGATTTATTAAATCAGCGTTAGCAAACAAATAAAAAGCCCAGCTTCTATCCCGATTTATCGGGACAAAAGCCGGGCTTCTGCTAATTCGGCTAACCTATATATATATATATCACTTACACCTCGTGGAATTTCTACACTAAATTTACGTCATCTTTTTTAAATGTCAAGTCATAATTACAATTATTAATCAAATCTCCCAATAAAAACCCCCCTTATAATCTTTATTTTTAATTTTCACCCAATACAAAATTTCATATTTCCCCTTTTCCGCCAGCTTAAAATAATGACAGAAATGATTAGTCATATACATTGTCATCTCAATATCATTCTCTTTTTTAGGGGTAATCACTTTTATTTTCACTTTAGCGTCTTTGATTTCTTTTCCAGTCTTCTCATCCTTAATAGTAACGAAAAAGTGGTGAGTCATACTCTTATCCATCCTAAACATTGCTTCTTCACTGGCGGCTAACTCTTTATCCGTCTTTTTGGTTTTCTCCAAAAATTCTTTACTGGGTAAAATCTCAAAAGTGAGTTTATAGCCGTCTAGGGCGATTTCTTTGATACTGGCCGGCAACTTGTTCTCTTCTGCGGCAAAAATGAGGGTACCAAAACTAAATAGGACTGCAAAACTAAAATACAAAAGTTTTTTCATATTTACTCCTGGCTAATATTCTTCTTCTTTTTCTTCTATAAAATCTTGGGGTGATTGCTCAAATTCTTCTTTACAGGTCTTGGAACAGAAATAAAATATCTTCCCTTTATAGATGTAAGTTTCCTGAGCTTGGCTGTGTTTCACTTCCATACCGCAGACCGGGTCAGTCGGCATTTTTCCCTCCCTCTGGTTTAACGTGAGCTTTTATCATCTTTGGGGATTTTAAGTTTGCGCACATCTTCCCAATAATACTTCTTGGGATTTTTTTCGAATTCTTTCTGACACTTATCCGAACAGAAGAAATAAAATTTCCTCTGGTACAGGATTTTATGACTGTTTTTCTCTTTATCTATTTTTTTATGGCAAACCGGGTCAAAAAACATAAGAGACCTTTTAGTGGAAACTGATTTGTGAAGCCTTTAGGCTTCCTTTTCTTATAGCTCTTTCTTTCATTATACCAAAGATTACAGGGGTCACTATTAATACGTGAATAGCCGAGGTAATCATACCTCCAATCATCGGGGTCGCTATCGGTTTCATTACATCCGAACCGGCCCCGGTTGACCACATAATCGGAATCAGTCCCATCAGGGCTGCAAATACTGTCATAAGTTTTGGTCTCAATCTCAACACTGCTCCCTCTAAGATAGCCTCATATAATTCTTTTTTACCCACCTGACCTTGTCTTAATTTTCTATCCAAGGCTTCATGTAAGTATACGACCATTACCACACCGGTTTCAACTGCAATTCCATATAAGGCGATAAAACCGACCCAGACTGCCACGCTGAAATTATAACCTAAAATATACTGTAATAAAACTCCTCCTACCAACGAGAAAGGTACTGAAAGCATTATTATCAAAGATTCCCAAAAATCTTTGAAGGTGAAGTACAACAATATAAAAATAATAAATATCACCATAGGAATCAAGAGCTCCAATCTTTTTTTGGCTCTGATCTGATTTTCATATTGCCCGGACCAGGTGACATAATATCCGGAAGGGGGTGTGAGTTCTTGGTCTAGCTTGGCTTTGGCCTCATCTACAAAACCACCGATATCTCTTCCTACTACGTTCAAAAAAACCACCGAGCGCAACAGACCATTTTCAGAAAAAATAGAAGGAGGTCCCGGAGTAATCTCTATATCGGTTAATTGCTCTAAGGGAATCTGGGCTCCTGAAGGGGTAGGGACTAAAACCCTTTTTAAAGCATCCAGATTGTCCCGATATTCTCTTAAATATCTGATGCGGATAGGAAATCTTTGCCGGCCCTCCACAGTGTTGGTCAAATTCATTCCTCCCACTGCGGTTTCGATTATTTCTTCCACATCGCCCACATTAATACCGTAGCGGGCAACCTGGTCTCTTTTAATACGTATATCCACATATTTTCCACCCACAACTCTTTCCGCCACCACCCCGGTTGCTCCCGGAACCTCTTTTAAGATTTTTTCTACCTGGATTGATAAGTCATTCAAGACTTTTAAATCCGAGCCCAAAACCTTTACCCCTATATCAGTTCTCACCCCTGTAGTAAGCATATTGATGCGGTTTATAATGGGCATGGTCCAGGCATTTCTAACTCCCGGGATTCTTAACAGATTGTCGAGTTCTACCATAATTCTTTCTCGAGTCATTCCTTTTCGCCACTGATGTTTAGGTTTTAGTAAAACAATAGTCTCAACCATTGAAACCGGTGCTGGATCTGTGGCGGTTTCAGCTCTGCCCACTTTTCCTAAAACCTCAGCCACTTCCGGGAAGGATTTGATGATTTTATCCTGCACCTGCAAAATTCTTTTGGCTTCGGTGATATTGACGTTGGGCAAAGTTACAGGCATAAACAAAAGAGATCCCTCATCCAAAGGAGGCATAAACTCTTTGCCAATTCGACCGGTTAGGAAAATGGTGAAAACCAGTATCAAACCATTAATGATTAAGGTTCGGACTTTGTATTTTAGAGTAAATTTTAAAATTGGCTCATAAATTTTTATGAAAAATTTAGAGACCGGATTCTCTGATTCGGGTCTGATTCTTCCTTTCATTAATAACACCATCAAAACTGGAACTAGGGTTATTGACAAAATCGCAGCTCCGGCCATGGCCGAAGTTTTGGTAAAAGCCAACGGTTTGAAAAGTTTTCCTTCCTGACCTTGGAGTAAAAATACTGGGAGGAAGGAAAGAATTATTATTATGAGTGAGAAAAATATGGGCCGGCCTACCTGTTGGGCTGCTTTTACTATGGTGGGTGCAAAATCTTTGACTTTTTCTTTGATTTCGGCTAAGTGCCGGTGGGCATTTTCCACCATAATGATAGCCGCATCAATAAGAACTCCTATGGCAATGGCAATCCCACCTAAGGACATTATGTTGGAAGTTATTTTTAGATAATACATAGTGATAAAACCCATCAGAACGGCCAGAGGAATGGAAATTATGATTACTAAGGCGGAGCGGAAATGAAACAGAAAGATTAAGATTACGATACTAACAATTATGGCTTCTTCGATTAAAGTCCTTTTTAAAGTATGAATCGATTTTTCGATTAATTCAGAGCGGTCATAGGCGGTATTAATTTTTACTCCGGGAGGCAATCCTTTTTCAAGCTCTTTTATTTTAGCTTTGACCCGGTCAATCACCGCCTTGGCATTTTCCTGATAGCGCATCACCACAATTCCACCCACTACTTCTCCATCTCCGTTTTTGTCCAGAAGCCCTCTTCTGATATCTGAACCTAATTGTACCACCCCTAAGTTCTTGACATAAATCGGAACCCCATTTTTATCTGCCCCCACCACAATATTTTCGATATCCTGTGTGGATTTTAGATATCCCAGACCCCGGACCACATATTCCATATCCGTGGCTTCTAAAAGTTTCCCCCCCACATCATTGTTGCTTCTTTCGACCGCCATTTTAACTTCGGAAATTGGGATTTTATAAGCCAAAAGTTTATTGGGGTCTAAATCGATTTGATACTGTTTGACAAATCCTCCGATGGAAGCGACCTCCACTACTCCGGGAACAGAATTTAGCTGATAGCGGATGTACCAATCTTGAATAGCGCGCAGTTCCCCTAAATCATAAGTTTCTCCTTCCACGGTATACCAGAAGACATGCCCCACCCCGGTTCCATCCGGTCCCAAAGTAGGTCTAACACCCATGGGGAGCAACCCTTGAGCATAACTAAGTCGTTCCAAAACCCGGGTGCGAGCCCAGTACAGGTCAATTTTATCTTCAAAGATGACATAAATCATAGAATAGCCGAAAGCCGATTCTGCTCTAACCACTCTTATGCCTGGCAGACCTTGCAAATTGGCAGCCAAAGGATAAGTTATTTGGTCCTCGATAGTCTGGGGAGACCTTCCGGGCCATTCGGTGAAAACAATCACCTGATTGTCAGACAGATCCGGGATGGCATCCAAGGGAGTTCGGAGTAAAGCCCAAATTCCCCAGCCCACAATGACCAAAAGGGAGAGAATTATCAAAAACTTATTGTCTACTGATTTTTGAATTATTTTTTCAATCATTTTTTTTGAAATTTAATGCTGGTGCTCTTCTGGCTTTTTATCTTTTTCCAAAGACTCTATAGTTAGATCTTCCATATTCATTTCCTCTTCGCTGGCAATAGGAGTTTCCATCTCGGACATGGCTGCTCCACCCAACATCAACTGACTTTCTGAATCCAGCAAGAATCCGGCTTTGCTAACCACTTTCTCTCCTTCTTTTAATCCTACTAAGATGGAAGCATAATCTGCTGATTTAATCCCAGTTTTAACCTCTCGGGGTTGAAAAACTCCCGGCTCCACTTGGACCCACACGATCTCTTTTCGGCCGGTATTTAAAACTGCCGTGGCTGGGACTGTCAATTTTTTGCCGAAGCCAATCTTGATTTTGGCATTTACAAACATCTCTGGTTTTAGTTTGTCTCGGGGATTGGGGAACTCCGCCCTAATTCTTAAAGTTCTGGTTTCTGGATTCAAAGTTGGGTTAATAAAAGTAACCCTTCCAGAGAAAATCTCTCCCGGATAAGCTTCAGTAGTTACTTCTACTTTTTGCCCTAATTTTGCAAAGGGGATTTCATATTCGTAGATATCGGCATACATCCAGACCACTGATAAATCATCTATCTGGAAAAAATCCTGTCCTTCTGAAACATACTGCCCTTCCACTATCTCTTTTTTGGTTATAGTTCCGCCGATAGGAGCAAAAATTGTCATAGTTGTCTGAACCTTCTTGCTGGTTTCTAAATTTAAAATCTGTTCTTCGGTAATCCCCCACAACAGAAGTTTGTTTCTGGTGGATTCCACCAAGCTTTGGGCCATCTCAACTGATTCTTTTAAAGGAGAACTTTTCATTTTCTCCAAGTTTTCTAAAGCCAAAATGTATTCCTGCTGAGTGGTGACTAAATCCGGGCTGTAAATTTCTAATAACGGTTCCCCTTTCCTGACTTTTTCGCCGGTAAAGTTCACATGAAGTTTTTCTACCCTGCCGGAAAAGCGGGCCGCTATGTGGGCTTGTCTGGTCTCGTTGTAATCGATTTTACCGACCGTGTTGATTTCTCTTTCCAGAGATTTATATTCAACGGTGCTGACCCCCACATTAGCTAAAATCATCTCGGAAGGGGATAAGCGGACTTCATTTATACCCTTGCCTGATAAAAATGGAACTTCCGACCTTTTCTTCTTGATAAGCTCCATCCCGCAAAATTTAGAGACTCCCGGGGTCTCGGAGGCTTCCGGGTATCCCATAGGACAGACATATACATACTCGCTGGCTTCGGCTGAAGTGGATTTTTTTGAGGCCAACCAGTCCTTGGGCAAAAGGAAAAACCAGGCAATTGCCAGAACTATTCCGATTATCAAAAGATAGAATAAAATGCTCCCCCATCTTTTCTTGTTGTGAATTTTTGTTTGAACTTCACTCATAAACCCTCCAATAAAACATTAAGTAAGGGTGGAAATTCTCTATTCTTTTAAATCTACGCCTAGCGCCAGTTCTAAGTTGGCAAAGGCCTCCTGATAATCCACCAGGGCTTGATAATATCCCAGTTCAATATCTTTCAAGCTCCTTTCAGAATCTAACAATGTCAGAAAATCTACTTTTTCAGTTTGATAACTTTGGGTAGCCGCTTCCAAAGCTTGCAGGGCTTGGGGTAGAATACTATTCTTATACAGCTCAAAGATTCTTTCTTTGGTTTTTAATATTATATAGGCCTCCTGTACTTCTAAAGCCACCATATTCTGACTATTATATAGCAGAGCTTGCAGCTCTTCTTTCTCTCTTTGGGCCATTCGTAGCGCGGAATTTTCTTTTTGCAAAAACCATAAAGGAATGGAGGCCTGCACTTCAAAATCCCAACCCCTGAAAGCTAAGGGAGCAGTTACCCGTGCTAATTTAACCATAAAATCTGGAGTGTAATTCCATTTAGCTAAATTTACCTGTGCTTGGGTTTTTTCTACCTGAAATTTGAAAGCATTAATCTGTGGACGGTTTTCTTTGGCCATTTCCTGCAGTTGGATTAAGTCATATTTTAAACTATCCTTGGTTATCTCTTCCGGGTAATGCAAAGGGGCGTTGACCGAGCGGTTCATCAGAATGTTTAGCCGGGAGACAGCGATGGTTAATCTCTGGTCGGTTTCCACAAGCTCATTATTCATCAAACCTAATTCCACCTGAATTTTCAAGACATCCGGCTGGCTGGCTCTCCCCACCATATACTGGGTCTGGGTAATTTTGGAAAAGTTACTCAAAATCTCCACATGATGGTGAATCACTTCCATAGCTTTTAAGCCGAAATAATACTGGTAATAAGCCTTCTTGGCCTGGTTCAAAACTTCCCGCGCCTTTTCTTTATATTCCTCTTCAAAAGCATTGCTTTCATTTACGGCTGCTTTTCTTTGTAAGAAAAGCTTGCTGGGGAACGGGATATTTTGCTGCACATAATATTTTTTATAGGCACTCTGGCTGAAATCAAAATTGTTGGGTATATCTTCATACATAATTCCAACCATAGGGTCATCCAAAGCCCAAGAGGCCGGAATATTGGCTTTTTTGGCTTCCCACATTTTGCGGGTAGCTAAAATCTCCGGATTTTTACCGGCAACTTCGCTTAGCACCTCTTTTAAGCTGATGGTTTCAAGATTGGGCTGAGACCAGCCCGGTTTTGAAAGAAGCATGTTTGTGATAGCAAGTTGCAGAAGTAATCTGGTTATTGAAAATTTCATATTTTTATTGGACTTTAATGATTGATTTCATTTACTGCTTCTGAATTATGGTGATGGGTGGTTTCTCCTTGTTTATCTTCCATTAAGGAATACAGGATGATGAAAATTACAATTAAAAAAATCCACACAATCCCGGCAAAATGCCAGGGGTATTTTTTTAGGATTTGGAGCGCTTTCATTTTTAAATAGGTAACGCAAGCTGTGTGCCAGCTTTGAATAAATTTTGTCAGGTTGGTATCTGGTTACAGCTTCATCTGTTAGCTAAAGTTGATTTTTTTAAGGAAAATTTCTTTGCTTGATTTCTGTATGGTTTGCTACAGTGGTAGGGCAAATGCTACACTAAGTTGATGGAGTAATTGATCTATTACCAACTTGTAATTTAAGGAAAAGTAACTCAATTTCAGGGAAGTTGTATTTTTATTTGGGAGAATTCTGCGTATAAGGTTTTAGACAGGAGGAAGAAAATGAAAAAGATAATCTTTTTACTTACTTTTCTAACTTTGGTCAGCTTCGGAATAACTAAAAAAGCCTCCTCTTCCCATGGATGTTATAATCCCAGTTTTTATTATTATGGTAACTATTACTCACCGGCCTATTATTATCCTTCTTATTATTGTCCTTATTCTTTCAGTTTCCATAGATATTACTCATCTCAGCGCCACCCCAAATTTTTCAGACATCATTTTCGGCATTATCACCGACCGCACTTTCGTAAACATTTTAGTTACTAATACAGTACTCGCTAAAAGAGCCCCTTAAAAGGGGCTCTTTCATTATGAAGGGCAGTCTAAAATTCTTTAAGGGCTTCTGAAGACGTAATTAACTAAAGCCATGATATCCGCCAGATTCACCAACCCATCTTCATTCATATCTCCCGATAGATAGAACGGCATTGGTTCCGGGCCATTTTTGAAAACATAATTAATTACATAAATAATATCAGCCAGTGAAATCCTTTCATCCCAGTTGGCATCTCCCGGAGTATATAACTCATACTCACTGATATCACAACAGGCGCCGTCCGATTGAGGATTGGAATTGACCAGACGTTTGACCACATACAAAAGCAGATACTTCTTCCATAGCTTTCCGGTCGAAGTCGTCAGATGAAATTCAATTTCTCCCGGCAAAGAATCCAGCCCGGGAGCCACATCAAATAAGAAATTGGCCGTGACCGAGTCAGCCGGAACGATATTCCCCAAGTTAATAAAGGTAGGAGAAAAATTTAATACCCAGGCGGGGGAAGAGACCATCGTTACCGTGATTCCCTTAAGAGTATCCGACCCCTGATTCTTAATCTTCAAAGCATAGTCATCCCCGATAGTTCCGGTCTCCACTTCATAAGCTTGCAGAGTGGAAATGCTTATGAGTGAGAGAAAACTAAGGAATAAAATCCGTCTAAATACTTTTTTTGACATAGTATTATCGAACCTCAATTTGCTTCATTTTCTCCTGCGTCAGTTTCAGTAATCTGTCTTTAGATTTTTGATCCAAATATCTGCTGGCTTGGACTTCCATAATTGTTCTTTTCAAAATCTCTTGGGCTTTGGCAACTTCCTTTTCTTGTTCGTAAAAACTGACCAAGTTATATTTCACTTCCCAGAATAAGTTCAACTGCCCAAATTTTTCCAAAAATTTAGCGGTGATTTCAATAGCTTTATCAATTTGATTCAGTTTTGAATACAGATTTGCCAGCTGCAGATAAGCTTCCCGGTGTGGCCTCCACCAGGCCGCTCCGTACACAGGAAAGGCTTTTTCTTCTTGCAGTCTGTGGCTGCGAGCTAAATCTTCTGCTTCCCACAAACCATCGGGATATAGAGCTATTAAATTCTGCAAAACATCTTGGGCTTGTTCTAGCTTTCCTTGAGATATATAACAATTGGCAATTCTCAGTCCAGCCAAATCCACCGAGGAGTTAGGGTATTTATCATAGTAAGTGTATAATTCATTGATGGAATTTATTTCGACCTCGCTGATATAATTTCTCCATAAGAAACTTTCTTCCATTTTTTTAGCCTGGGGGTATTCTGAAATAATTCTTTGGTAAAATCCCAGGGCTTCTTCATAGTTTTTCTGTTTTTCCGCCAATTCCCCGGCTTTGAGCAGGGCCTCATCCGCCCAAGGGCTTTGAGGATGCATTTCCACGAACTTCATCAGCTTGGCAATTATAACTTCTGGCGGAGTGTTGTAGAAATCCTGAAATGCCTGCATATATTCCTGCACCTCGGAACTTCCATTTAGAGGATAAATTAATCTGGCTTTGGCAAGAGTGTCAGTTTCTCTCCACAGTAATACAGCTAGAATCAAAATAAAAAATCTGTTAAAATTTTTCATGGTTCCACGCTTCTTATGGTTTGCTCTTTAAACTGAGTCGGATTCGGATCTTTTAGATCATAAATCCGAACCCAATTGCTGCCATCCCCTCTTTGCAACCAGATAACGTCGTTAGGGTTGGTAAGGCCGTGACAACCCTGCCAGTAAGAAGGATTGATATCATCTATTTCAATCGGGAAAAGATTAAATACACTGTAGAAATAATCTTCCCAGGTTCCCACGAAATGATTTCCAAAAGAAGGGTCATAAATCTCACCGGCGAAGTTACAGAAAACATGATCCCAAACAATCAATGAAGGAACGAAATTATTGATGGCCTGGATGGAATCAACCCGCATGCATTCTGAGAATGAATACCAGGGCGTACCTGCCCCCAAAGCCAAATGGTGAATTCCTACTCCATAGATTCCCTGGGAGGCTAGCAGATCCACGAAAAAGGCGGCCCAATTTCCACAAGCGCCGGCCTGTTGGTCCAAGAAGATTCCGGTATATAGTGCTCCAGAATTAGGAAATTGATAACTCACTCCACTCTGCTCCAAGATGTTTCTTTGAATATAATGATCTACAAAGGCCTTGTCACTGGTCTGGGAACCAGATGGCGGAGCCCACTGGCTAGACCATTTTAACACCTGAACAAAGGTAGAACTATCGGTCACCTCTTTCCAGGCGGTGTAGAGGATATGAGAGGTAGTCTGTTGTCCTAAAAAGCGCCATATGAAACCATCATGTTGGTAAAAGCGGATGTTGATTTGGAAATTTGAATCCCGGGTTACATAAGTGGGTGTGACGATAACCGGAGCTTCAAACTGAACTACATAGTCAGAATTTATTACAATTCTATCGACTGTGTTCCAAGGATTGGCAATTGCGACCTCGGGTGCTCCGGCTGGAATCCTAAACCCGGTTGAATCATTGGCAACTTTCAATTATATGCGGATGTTGCTTCCTTTTTTGTATGCCACCGGATAGCTGTAAGTCTCAGCTGTAGTGGCGGTGTCATTATCTCCCATATAGGGATAATCATCGTGGGCTTGAGGTAGAGATCGAGGAGTTTCAGCATCAATGTCCAAACTCTTCAAGCTCCATTCATACTCAGGAATCTGGAAGTCTGTTGCGTTAG
>JBIOYE010000145.1:0-3149 GCA_044870015.1 Candidatus Zixiibacteriota bacterium | reverse complement strand
CCCAGGAAAGTTTTATGCTTATGTTTATCTTTACAATTTGGGAGTTCCCTATGATGCCAGCTCCGTCCAGTGGGGCACCTACGGACACAACAACCGTAGAACCAACAATTACCACGACAGCGATATTTGCAATGCCAAACCCGGAGATGCCAATAGCGACACAGTAGTAGCTTTTTCAGATATCATAAAAATAGTTGATTATCTGTTCCGAGGAGATACTTTGACAACTCCCAAGTGTGCCTTCGACCCCAATTTCGACCGCAAGATAAGACTATCCGACGTGGTATTTCTGATAAATTATCTCTTCAAAGATGGAATACCTCCCATCCCTTATGACGACTGCTGTGTTGGAAATTAGAAACTTCCAATAACCTCACCCTTTAGAAGTACGAATCGAATTTTATTGACTTAATTTCACATCCCCGGTAAATTAGCTTTAGCATGGATGGAATAACTCAAATCTTATTTGGTTTATTTCTGATTTTTCTTTCCGCCAAAATAATGGGGGAAATCTTCGAGCAATTCCATCAGCCGGCTGTCATCGGAGAAATTTTGGCCGGCATAATCATCGGTCCTTATTTACTAAATTTAATTGAACCTGCCCGAATTTACGAAGTTTTAGCCGAAATCGGGGTGATAATTCTGCTTTTCACCGTAGGATTGCAAACCGGAATAGATGAAATTCTAAAAGTAGGCAAAAGGGCTTTGCTGGTAGCCACTCTGGGAGTGATTTTCCCCTTTGTCTTCGGCTATCTGTACACTCTGATTGTCGACCATAGCACCATTGAAGCCATGTTCATCGGGGCCGCCATGGTCGCCACCAGCGTGGGGATTACGGCCCGGGTTTTAGCCGACCTGAAAGTAATAGATACAGAAATTGCCAGAGTCATCCTGGGTGCTGCGGTCATAGATGATATTTTGGGAATGATAGTTTTAGCGGTGGTTACCGGTGCCGGACAGGGTACGATTTCCTATGTCAAAATCGGAATAGTGCTCTTAGAAGTTGTGGGATTCGTGTTGTTTTTGATTTTTATAGGTCAAAAACTTACCCGTAAATATATTGTTCCCCATGTAGCCAATCTGAGAGTCAGAAACGCGGTCTTCGCTTTAGCCATTGTATTCTGTTTGGGTCTCTCGGCTTTGGCCAGCTATATTGACATAGCCGCCATCATCGGAGCTTTTATGGCCGGGATGGTTCTATGCGAATTCAATTCCAAATTTCAACTGACCGCCAAAACCGAATCGCTGTATGATTTCTTGGTCCCCTTTTTTTTCGTAATGCTGGGTACCAAAGTGGATTTAACGGTTTTCACTCAGTCGGATATCTGGCTGGCAGCTTTGTTAATCACACTTTTCGCAGTTTTAGGAAAGTTAATCGGTTGCGGTTTGGCAGCTTTAAAAATGGGGTTTAAATCAGCAGTCACAGTGGGAGTGGGAATGGTTCCCCGGGGTGAGGTAGGATTGATTATAGCCGCCATCGCCTTAGGTTCTCAAGCCATAGATTCAAAATTATATGCGGTAGTAATTTTTATGGTGATTGTAACTACGGTGATGACTCCCCCGATTTTGAAGAAATTGTTATCTAAGAAACCTGAAGTTAATTAAAACCCAACCACGAATTTAGGAAAATCCTTGCCTTTAGTCCCTGCACTATCTTTTGAGATAAGCTCCCACGCCTTCTTTTTTCTTGAATGCCGGATTTTCTTCCACAAAATGAAATTTTACCCGGAAGCGGTAAGCTAAATTTACCAGCTTGTGTTTATAGTCCACCACTTCCATAGGTAAAGAACACTTGGGGCAGGTTTTTAGCTTGATGGTTTTTTCCCAGAACCAGCAGAAGGGACAAAAACAGATTTCGTACCCCGGCTCCAAACCCACGATCAAGGTCAGAATATTGTCATTTTTGAAATTTTCAAAGGCTTTTTCAAAACTGGCAATAATCTTTCTCTCGGAGCCGAGCTGGTCTAAAAACTGTTCTAGGATTTGGCTCCGTTTTTGTTTTTTAATTTTCCCGAAGGCGGCTAAGGATTTGGACAAGACTTCAGAAGCGGGGGTTTTGATATCGATTTTCAAAAAATCGTAATCTAAGTTCTTAAAGGGAGCCAGTTTCTTTTGCACCACCGGTAAAATAATCTCGTCACCGGCAAAGAAAGAAAATCCTAAGGTATCGTTAGTTTTTCTCCTCACCTGACCGACCACCTTCTCAACATAACGCTCCACGTATTCATCCATTCTATTCTCCACCCGGGGTTTAAACAGTCCCAGTTTTCCTTTGCGGCGAAATTCCTTTATTTCTTCTTTTTCCACAATTTGGGTCTCTGATATTTGTCCCCAAGAAATGGTAAAGAGCTTGGCTTCCCGGGTATCCAGTACCACCGTCAAAAAATTTTCTAAATCATGCTGTAATCTGACCAAAGGGTACAAATTGGCGGTTAGCTGGCAGAAAAACTGATCATCTGGTGAATAAGTAAGAGGGTAAGTTTCAAACAACTTTCTACCGCTGTTGACGAATACGGCTAGCCCGGGCGTTTGCAAAAAGTCAAGTTCTTTTAGGACTCTTTCCAAAAAGACTTTCTCTTTATGGGCTCCGTAAGCATCATACCCGAATTGGGAATGGAAATCTTCAAAGTGCGAGAGCATTTTGCGCAAGAAAGGCTCTCCCTTGGATTTTGTGCCTTTGCTTCTCAAAGTATTCAGATAGACACTGAAAAAAGGAGTACTGACCGGTTTGATTTTGGCCAACTTAGTTAGGGTTTGTTCCATGTCCATACTGTAAAATAACAAAAATCCAATTCCTCGCCAACTAAAATGAGCCCTCACATAGCAAATTCCAGAAGAGGCTTAAAAGATTTTATTCCGATCTGCTGGTCAGCCACGCTATTCAAGATGGGATTGGGAGAGCAAAAAGCCACACCTACCCCGGCCATTTTCACCATACAGATATCGAATTGGCTATCCCCCACTGCCACGATATTGGAATAGGAAATGGCATACCGTTGGGCGATATGTAATAAGGCATTGCTCTTACAATAATTATGGTCACAATTGCTCTTTTCATTCTTGATGAAAAAAGATGGAATCTTAATTTCTCCGGTGGCGACACTCTGTGAAAACTCCAACTCATTGGCCAAAGCAAAATCGGCTCCGAT
>JBIOYE010000144.1:0-4816 GCA_044870015.1 Candidatus Zixiibacteriota bacterium | reverse complement strand
ATTGGCCTTAGCCCGTTCCAGCTCGGCCGCAATATCCGCATTTTCCAGCCGGGCAATAATCTGACCTTCCTTAACTTTGTCTCCTTCTACCACCCCGATATATTCCAATCTGCCAGTAGCTTTAGAGGAAACAGCCGCCTGTCTTTGAGCCACCACATAACCGGAAGCAGTCAGAAGCGCCTGGGCCTGACTTCCGGAGAGGACCGTGGCGGTCCCCACCTGAACCGACAGCCCCGGGGCCACCTGCCTCATAATTAATAAATACACAATCACCAAGATGGGAATAATAGATAGACCCAAAGCCCAGCGCCACCATTTATGGGGCGGTTTATATTCCGAATCGCGCTCAATCCTCAGAGAGGATAAATCCGGTTTTTCACTTATCATTTTTGAACTTAATTTGAAAACTACGCTTTCTTTGGTGCTATAATTTGTTGAAACAACAATTTTTATTATACAACCCAATATACTAAAGGTCAAGCCAGTTTGTTCCAAAAAAGGCGAAAGTTCAACCCAATTTTTCGGCCTCCTGTCTGCAACAAATGATATCAAGTAAAGCATCTCAAAACCGATACCTAAAGTAATGGGATAACTTTAAACAAATAAAGGGCTTATGAATATTTTAAAACTTTCCGTGTCGGTTTTTTTAGTGATGTTTTTGGGAGAAAGTGCCAGTTCAGTTCTGCTAAGCGGGAAGATTCCGATTAACTTCAAAGTGGTAGAAAAACAGAAAAGTTCCGGAGTTTATCCAGGACGAGTGGTCAAAAGAAATTCAGACCTCAAAAAAAATACCCTCCGCCATGCCGTAGTTTTTTTGGTTCCTCAAAACCCCACCAGCTTCCCCCAACCGACTGAAAGAGCCCGTTTGGACCAGATAGATTTCAATTTCATTCCGCATATTTTAGCCATTCAGGTAGGCACCAGAGTAGACTTTTACAATCTGGACCCGGTCTTTCACAATGTTTTCTCTTTTTCCAACCCCAAAAAATTCGACTTAGGACGTTATCCCAAGAACCACTTCAAATCGGTCACTTTTGACAAGCCCGGTTTAATCAAACTTTTCTGCGAGATTCATTCGGATATGAGCGGTTTCATTCTGGTGTTAAAAACTCCCTATTTCACCTACCCGGATTCAGAGGGAAAGTTTAGTTTAGATATTCCCGCCGGTGATTATTATCTGAGAGTCTGGCAGGAAGACGGGAATCCTCTGCAAGCCCAAATCCAAGTTCCGGATGAACAAACTTACAGCTTAAATGACCTCCCCTTACAGGAGCTGAAGTCAAAAGATAAAATGTTTGAATGAAATTTAAAAAACTTCTTCCCCAATACTTAAGTCTAAGAATCAAATTTTTAATCAGTCTGACCGGCATCATCGTGGTAACGGTATTGGTGTCTTTCGCCTTCGTTCAAAACCATGTCAAAACCCAGATCGAAAGATCTATCAAAGACGGCTTGAGACAGACCCGCAACGTTTTCCATAATTTCCAAGAAGAAAGGTACGGCTATCTAGTTTCGCAGTCCCGGGTCATAGCCGAAGACCCCAAATTCTTCGCCTCCATTGCGGATTTGGACCCCGCCACCGCCTATCATGAGGCGGTGAATTTCCAGCAGATAGTCAAAGCCGACCTGTTTATGGTTACAGATGAAAAAGAAAATTTGTTGATTGAAGTGGGGGAACCGAACAAAAAAATAATTGAAAAATCTTATCTGGGTCTGGTCAGGCAGGCTCTGGAGGGAAACATCGTCTCCGGGCTTTTGGAAAAAAAGAATCGGATTTATCAGGCGGTCTCGGTTCCGGTACGGGTGCGGGGTGAAATTTTTGCCAGCTTGACCATCGGGTATTTGATCGACAATCTGCTGGCGGCCCAAATCAAGGGGACCACCAATACAGAAGTCATTTTTCTTCTCAACCGAGAGATTGTGGCTTCCACGCTCCCGATTTTTCAAAATAATTTGCTAAAGGAAAAACTGTTCTCACAACCATCACTGAAAACTCCGGTCGTGAGTTTAGGGGAGACCAAAGAGGGGGTTTTGAATGTAGAGCGGGAAAATTTCATCTATCTCTACGACTTTCTAGGGGAAAGCGAAAATAAATCTTCGGTGGCTTTCGTCATGCTCAAATCCTTAGACCAGATTTTGTCACCTTTGATGAACAACATCAAAAATTTTATGTTAATCATTGTCTTGGCCGGAATCTTATTCTCCTTTATTCTTAGTCTATTTATATCCAAGAACCTTACTTTTTCGGTCGGTCAGCTTCTGGAAGCTTCCAAACGGGTAGCCCGGGGTAATTATGACGTCACCATCAAAGTTCAATCCCACGATGAGATGGCGGAATTGGCTGATTCTTTCAATCGGATGAGCCAGGCCCTGAAAGAACACCTAGAGGATTTACAGAAAGCGCATAGCGACTTGTTACACTCCGAAAGACTGGCTGCGGTGGGGAAAGTGGCGGCTACGGTGGTGCACGATTTCAAAAATTCGATCGGGATTATCACCCTGGCCTTAGAGTCTTTACATCGTAAACAGGAAGATGATACAGCCCGGCAGAAATATATCCGGATGATAAAAAGTGAGATAGAAAGAGCTCTGGCCATGACCCAGGATATTTTGGAATTTTCCAAAGGGGAAACTAAGCTGAAATTCAGTCAGTGGAATCTGAATTCCACCTTTGAAGAACTGGTAAATTCCCTCTCTCCGGAATTCTTACAACATAAAATCAGGTTAAACTTTAACTCCGCTTACGCGGGAGATATAGTGGCTGACCAGTATCGCTTAATGAGGGTCTTTAAAAACCTTTTGTATAACGCCAAAGAAGCTATGACTGCCGGGGGTGAAATCAAGGTCGAAATTGCGGATGCAGGAAGTGAGGTTATCCTCAAATTCATCGATAACGGTCCGGGAATTCCCAATGAGATCAAGGAAAGTCTGTTTGAGCCGTTCGTTACCCATGGTAAAGTTTCGGGAACCGGTTTAGGTTTATCGATTTCCAAAAAAATTGTAGAAGAGCATAAGGGCCGGATAGAATACGAAAGCTATGCCGGTCGGGGAACCATTTTTGCCATTTATCTGCCTAAAAATCTTCCCCGTTCTGCCGAACAATTAAGTTTAGAAACGAGTTTAACCAAACCATAATGTAAAATGAGAATTTCATTAGTTATAGCCATTTTATTGATGATTACAGTTTCGGCTTGGGGACAAAAAGACTTGGACTTCGGACTGCAAATTGATTTTGTCTTCCACAATCCCAAGGTCAACGACTATACCAACCTTACTTTTCGAGAGAACAGCAATTTTCATACACTGAGAGCCAGAATCATAGCCAACGGCTCGGTCAACGATTACCTGAGTTTCAACGGACAGCTGCTTTCCGATAATGGTGGCAATCCCCTTTGGTTTTCGGCTTACGCTCATCTATCCAAGCCGGATTTTCCCTATCTGAATCTAAATCTAGGTTTAATTCCAAATCCGGTCGGTCTCTTCGGCAACCGCACCTATGCCGATAAAAACGCCGTAATAGGCGTACCGTTGATTTACAACTATCACATGAACTTAAATGTTGTAGAACCTCAACAAACTAACTCTGAACTGCTCTCTCAGAGAGGTCAGGGGTATGATTTAGGAACTTATTACGGGTATACGATTAAGGGTGTCCCTATAATTTACGACGCCTGCTGGAATACGGGAATAAATATTTTTGGCAGTTTTGAATTTCTGGATTATTCTGTGGCGGTTTTGTCCGGTGCTTTGGCAAATCCTGTGATTCAGATTGAAGATCGCAATCCAAATCTGACAGCTCAATTAATTGCCAATCCGGTGATGGGTGTCAGGGCCGGAGTTTTCGGTTCCTGGGGTCCTTATTTTGCCAAATCAGCTGAAAAGGATTTTCCGATAGGAAAAAATGTCAATAATTATAATCAGATTTTAGCCGGAGCTATATCAGAAATTAGCTTAGGGCATTTCGAATCATGCAATGAAGTGGTTTTAAACGCTTTCGAGCATCCTTATTTAGGTTATCTTAAAAACAGCGGATTCTACTCCGAAGTAAAATACAAGTTTCTGCCCAGCTGGTATGGGGCGGTCAGGTACGACCAGATGAATTTTAACAAAATCGAAGATGAGACCAATCCGGGCAGTCGGCATACCTGGGATTTCAATGTCAAAAGGGTTGAAGCCGCTGTGGGATATTATCTAGACCGCAAAGTGCTTTTAAAATTGGATGCCCAAATCAATCGCTTCCCGGACCAGAAAAGTCTAAATGATGAGATTTACGCTCTGCAGATGACTTTCACTCTTTAATTTATAACAAAAACTGACCTCACCCTAACCCTCTCCTGCAGGAGAGGGAACAAAGTCCTCTCACCCAATTTTAGGGAGAATATTTTTACTTTGAAGTTGATTGGGAAAATATTATATTTTCTATATATGGGTAGAGTGATAATTCCGGAAGCTGAAGAGGTTCTGGATAAGGAGTTCAAGGTTTTGGACCATGGATATGTCATCCTGGTGGACTATATGGGGGGAGATGAGTCCATAGTCCAGGCGGCCCGAGTCAGTTACGGTAAGGGGACCAAAAAATTGTCGGACGACCGAGGTCTGATTCGCTATCTGATGCGGCATGACCACACCACCCCGTTTGAAATGGTGGAATTAAAGTTTCACTGCAAGTTGCCCATTTTTGTAGCAAGAGAGTGGATTAGACACCGCACCGCCAATGTCAATGAGTACTCTCTAAGATATTCAGAGCCGGAAGGGGATTTTTATATTCCGGATGCTTCCCAGATTGGGTATCAGTCCAAAGACAACAAACAGGGGA
>JBIOYE010000143.1:0-15561 GCA_044870015.1 Candidatus Zixiibacteriota bacterium | reverse complement strand
C
This sequence comes from Candidatus Zixiibacteriota bacterium, assembly GCA_044870015.1. Lineage (GTDB taxonomy): Bacteria > Zixibacteria > MSB-5A5 > DSPP01 > RBG-1 > RBG-1. The sequence goes on along the minus strand of JBIOYE010000143.1, from coordinate 15,560 downwards.
CGGATTTTCCGTCGAAGATATAATCGGTGGAGATTTGCACCAGTTTGATTTCGTACTTCTGGCAGGATTCGATTAAATTTTTGACTCCTTCTACGTTTACGGCCCAGGCCAACTCTTTTTTCTCTTCGCAGGCCTCTACGTTCATAAAGGCGGCGGTGTTGATGATTAGCTCCGGACGGAAATCAGCGATTACGGAGTGGACCTGTTCTCTATCGGTGATATCTAAGATTTGGTAGAGGTATTTTTTATCCTGGAGGACAAATTTTACCTGCTTCCCGGTGGCTAAGACCGAATCCCATTTGGAGAAATCGGCAACCAGCTTCTGCCCCAGAAGTCCGTTGGCGCCGATGATTAAAATTTTTTTCATTCGATAAATTTTTGTGAAGGAAACTAAGGAATTAAAATAGAGAAATTCTCTTTATTTTTTCAAATACGCATAATGCTTCTCATAATACTTCTGATACTCACCCGATTTCACACTTTCCCACCAGTTTTTATTTTTCTTATACCATTCAATAGTTTCCTGTAAAGCTTTCTCAAAAGAAAATTTCGGCATCCAGCCCAGCTCCTTTTCCAGCTTAGCCGAATCCAGAGCATATCTCCTGTCATGGGCCGGCCTATCCGGAACATGCTTGATTAAACTTTTCGGTTTATTCAGGGCTTGCAGAATCAAGTCCGTAATCTCCAAATTGGTCTTCTCATTATGAGAAGAGATATTATAAATTTCTCCTGCTTTCCCCTTTTGCAAAATCAGATCCAGTGCCTCACAGTGGTCTTCCACATACAGCCAATCCCGGATATAAAGTCCGTCCCCGTAAATAGGAAGAGATTTATCCTCCAAAGCGTTGCTGATAAATAAGGGTATTAGCTTTTCCGGAAACTGGTAAGGACCGAAGTTATTGGTGGGCCGGGCAATTATAAGGGGCAGATTGAAGCTTTTAAAATAAGATAGAGCCAGCAAATCCGCGCTGGCCTTGGAAGCCGCATAGGGCGAGGAGGGATTCAAGGTTTCTTTTTCAATCGACTTGTGTTTACCCAAGACCGGTCCGTAGACCTCATCCGTTGAAATTTGTAAAAACAAAGAAACTTTACTCTGCAGAGCCGACTGCAATAATACTTGTGTCCCCACCAAATTACTCTGCACAAACATCACCGGGTCATGCAAACTCCGGTCCACATGCGATTCGGCCGCGAAATTGATGATACAGTCAATTTTTTCGGCTAAAATCTGATTGACCAGCTGAGAGTTGCAAATGTCTCCCTGGATAAATTTGTAATTAGGATTTTTTTCGACTTCCGAGAGATTCTCTAAATTCCCGGCGTAGGTCAGTTTATCTAAATTAATGATTTTATAATCCGGATATTTCTTTAAAAGGTAGCGGACAAAATTAGAGCCGATAAAACCACAACCACCCGTGACTAATAATCTCATGCGGGGAAGCTGTTGAAATCAACCATCCTTGCGGGACCAATCGTAGGGGATATCATTTTTATGCGGGTCGGAGCGGTATTCATCGGGACTGTCGTAGCTATAGGGCTCGGTGGTGCAGTTGATACATATGGCTTCATAATCCGAAATACATTTAAAACCATGCCATAGCAAATTCGGAATATGCAAGACCAGGGGATTATGCTCCCCTAAAAAAAATTCATTGACCTCTCCTTTGGTAGGGGAATCTTGGCGGTCGTCATATACCACAATTTTCATCATCCCTTTCACCACACAGAAATTATCCATCTGCTTTTTATGGTAATGCCAGGCCTTGACCACCCCCGGATAAGCCGTGGTCATATACACCTGACCGAATTTGGAAAAAAGCTCATCATCCGCCCGCAAAATTTCCATCAGACGTCCTCTTTCATCCGGCAGGACTTTCAATTTTTTAATTTTTATCCCGTTTATCATAGATTCTTTTTAGAGAATTTTGCTTTTAGAATTCATTTTGGCTATCAGAAGATTGGCTTCCAGAAGGGACTCAATCGAAGCCCCGGCATCCAGCCACACCCCTTCTAATATTGAATAGCTCAGATTATTTTTCTTCAAATAAGCGTTGTTGACATCCGTGATTTCCAGCTCTCCCCGGGCCGAGGGTTTTAAGGCTTTGATAATATTGAAAACGGAATTGTCATACATATATAAACCGATGACCGCCAGACCGGAACTGTTTTTGCCGATCTTTTTTTTGGGCTTTTCCACAATGCGTAAAACTTTATTTCCATCTAATTCCGCCACTCCGTATTGATTGGGATTTTTGACTTTTTTCAAAAAGATTTTGGCACCCGGTTTTCCTTTAGTAAAACTTTCCACCTCTTTTTTTATGGATTGCCCGATGATATTATCTCCTAAAATGACCACCACTTTTTCTCCTTCGGTAAAATCTTCGGCCAGACCCAAAGCTTCCGCAATTCCCCCTTCTTTTTCCTGATAGGTGTAGTTGAGATGTTTTAGACCGAATTCCTTGCCGTTGCCCAAAAGCCGCAAAAAATCTCCGGCATTATTTCCGCCGGTCACAATCAAAATATCTTTGACCCCGGCTTCCACCAAACTCTGCACGGGGTAATAAATCATGGGCTTGTCATAAACCGGCAAAAGATGCTTATTGGTAATTTTAGTTAAAGGATACAGTCGGGTTCCCAAACCGCCGGCTAAAACAATCCCTTTCATTTTAACTGGTTTTGCTCTTTTGACTTTTTGAGGGTTCTAAGGAACAGCCGTAATTTTTACACTGCCTTTGAATAATGGCTAAGTTACCCAGACCCAAATCCACCGCTTTATTTAAAGTTCTCCGGATCTGTTCCCGCACACTTTCAAAATCATATCTGGGCTTGGAAGTAATTAAGACCTCTACTTCCGGGTCTTCCGCTAAATTTTGGGGTTGAGAGTTTTCAGGTTCAAACCCCATGGCCTGATGGGCCTGCCTCACTTGCTGGGCTACTTCATTTATTTGTTGAGTTAAAGCTAGCTCTCTGGCGGCAATCTCGGCTAATTCACTCAAAATAGCCCTTTGCTCATCAGTCAATTTGTAAATTAATTCATTGGTCAACGGTTCGCCCGGCATAAAATCTTGCTATTGAATTTTAATTCTCTTTTAACTCTTTCAGCAAACTTTTTATTCCTTTATTTAATTTGTCGTAAACCTCATCGTCGGCCGGAAAAGAATATCTGATTTTCCCTTTAGGGTCAATTATCATATGCACCGGCACAAACTGCACGTTATAGGCCTTGCGCACTTTTAGGCCGTTGTAAAATTGGTGATAGTTGAATTTATATTTGGAGAGAAACTCCTGGATAGAAAGTTTGTCCTCATGGGAAATAGCCCAGAATACCACCTTCTTTTCATTTTTGTAGTTATCCACCAAGCGGTTCAGGCTGGGCATCTCTTTGATGCAGGCCGGACACCAGGTCTCCCAGAAGTTGATCACGATTATTTTTCCTCTGTGAGCCGACAATTTGAACTTCTTACCTTCCAAATCTGAAAGCTCAAAGTCAGGCGCAGTTTTGGCCTCTTGAGCGTGAAGCAGGTCCAGACCGATTTTGTCTGACAGGACCAAAGGCAAAATTAAAAAAATAAAAATAAAAGTTGCAAATTTTTTCATAAAATCTCTTCTAAATTCAAAGTTAATCCGTCGCTAGCTGCGATTACTTTGGTTTTTAACTCTTTTTCTAATTTTTCCGCTATTTCCCAGGGTTTATTTTTTATCATGGTCATGCCGAAATGGGTCAGGACCGCTACCTTCGGCTTAATTTTTTTGATTAAATTCACCCCGTCGTCTAAACATAGATGCTCCACTTCTCCGGATTCGTGCGGGACGTATCTGGAAATATTCATAATCAGCATATCGGCTTTGTAAGCTTTTGCCAGCCCTTCAAAATAAAGGGTATCAATGATAAAAGCAATTTTTTTTGAATTGTAATTGAAGATTAAGCCGTAAGTTTCCACCGGATGTTTGTGGCGAATGGGGGTGGAGAAGTTTATCCCGCCGATTTTATAACTTTTCCCTTCTTTTAATATTTCGATTTTCTCTAAATATTTACGCAGGTAACTGAAAACGACCGGGTCGCTCTCCAAAGCATCCGGGGGTGCAAATAAAACTCCTTTTTTCTTTAAACCCCCCTCGGTCATGGCTTCAATCATGATATTGACATCATTGGAGTGGTCGATATGCTTGTGGGATAAAATTATGGCGGAAAGTTGGGACGGCTCTAACTTGGGTTTGGAGGAGAGGCATTTGACCAAAGCCCCGGGTCCTGGGTCTAAATAAATATTGGTTCCGTTTAGGAAAATCCAAGTTCCACCGGAAGCTCTTAATTGTTTGGTGACTACGAATCTAGCACCAGCTGTTCCTAAGAATTTAATGAAGTCCATTTATTTTAAAATTTAGTCAACATAAAAAAAGCCAAGAGTTTTTTTCTTGGCTTTAACATAATTTCTAATTTTAAAATTTCAAATCGGCTACTTCTTATCTTCTTTCTTTTCAGCCTTCGGAGGAGCACCCTTAGCTTCGGCTTTGGGAGTAGCTCCTTTAGCTTCCCCTTTACCCGGAGCAGCACCTTTTTTTTCCTCTTTACCTTCTTCAGCCGCGGCTTTCTCTCTTTCAGCCGCTCTTTCTTCAGCTTTCTTTTCAGAGATTACTTCCGGCTCGGTTATCTCACCTTCAACCGGTGCAGCCGCTACCACCGGCACTTCCTCTTCCTTCATAGGCGGTACCACGCTGGCCAGAGTCCCTTCCGGGTCGGAAAGAACGGTCGCTTTTTCCAGCTTTATGTCCCGCACGTGAATCGAATCTCCGATTCTTAAAGGAGTTACATCTAACTCGATTTTGGCCGGGATGTCGGTCGGTAAACATTCCACCTCGATTTCTCTTAAGATATGCTGCAGGATTCCACCCTGATTTTTCACTCCGTCTGCCAGACCGGTCAGTTGAACCGGGACTTTGACCGTGACTCTCTTGGTCAACAGGATGTGGTGGAAATCTATGTGGACGATATTTCCCCGCACCGGATCGTGCTGAATTTCTTTGATTAAGACCTTCTTGGATTGGGTTTTTCCGTTGGCGATATTCAAAGTGATTAAAACGTTTTCTCCGAAGCCCGAGTGCAAAATTTGAGTGAAGTTTTTCTCCGGGACCTGGATGGACAAAGTTTTACCCTCCGCCCCGTAAACTACTCCGGGAATCAAACCCTCTCGGCGCAGTTTCTTGGCTACCTCTTTGCCGGTCTTTTCTCTTAATTTTACTTCTAAACTTACTTCTTCCATATTTTCTCCTTATCAGAAAAGATAATCTAGATAATTTTCTTTAAATGTCAAGCCCAATTCTTACCAAAAACTCATATAAATTCCCTTTTTGGTAATATTTTTCTTGCTAAATCGATAAAAAAGATTAAATTAGAACACCAATCCAAATCGAATTACTAGCTTAGGATAAAAGGGAGGTTTAACTGAAGAAGTTAAAATTTTTGTTGTTGCTCGGAATACTCTTACATCTTTCACCCAAGTCTTGGTCAAACCATTCCGGCCCCACCTGCTATTATTATCAGGGACAGAAGGTGAATTTGCCTTTAGATTTCAAAAGGGTGGCGGTAAAGTTTGAGGGCGTCTTAGCCACTGCCAACCCTTTAAATCTGGCTGCTAATGCCGGTCTTAGCGTAGTTTCTGCAGAAGCAACCGGAGTAAAAGGATGGCATTTGTTGACCTTAAAGACACCCATGTTAAGTGTTGAGAAAGTTAATAAAAACCTCACAGCTCTTTTGGGCTCCTCCTCGGTTGAATTCGCTTCGCCGGTTTTTCACGGTAATGTCACGGGGACCTGGGTAACCATGACTTCTGATATTCTTGTGCGTTTTAAACCGGAGTATGGGCTTGGATCGGAAAAGCTTTTAGCCGTTTTGGCACCCGAGCTTCAAATAGTAAGCAAAGATTTTGGGAATTTGACTGGAGCATACAAGCTTCGAAGTTCATCTAAAAACGGTTTTGATATATTAGCAACTGCTAATCGGCTGGCCGTAAACCCATATATTGATTGGGCAGAACCGGATGCTCAGTTTAGTGGAGGAAGTGCCCTAATTCCCAATGACCCGGGATTTTCTAATCTGTGGGGGATTCGCAACACAACCCAGTTTGGTGGAATAGCTGACATGGATATGGACGGGGATTCTGCCTGGGATTATACCATCGGTGATTCAACTATCAAAGTTTTAATAATTGATACTGGAGTTCAGCAAGACCATCCTGACCTTAATCAACTACCAGGCATAGACGTGACTGGCGAGGGATTCACTGGGGAGCCGGTCAATGAGTGCGACAATCATGGCACAGCTGTGGCTGGTTGTGTCTCGGCTATTATTAACAACAGCTTGGGCACGGTTGGAATCGCCCCTGGATGTAAAGTAGTTTCAGCCAGAACCTTCATTTCCAGTCTTTCATGTAATGGGAGCTGGTCATCTACGGCTAGCTGGACTGTGGATGCTTTGACCTGGGCTGAAGGACAGGGAGTGCGGGTAACCAACAATAGTAACTATTATGGGTTCACTTCCAATGCCATCAAGACCAAGTATGAATCTACTCATACCAATGGGATGGTCCACTTCGCCTCTGCCGGAAATAATGCCAGTTCCAGCATTGTTTATCCGGCTTCCATTCCTATTGTAAATTCAGTGGCCGCTTTAGACCCTGACGGAACTCTGGCCTCTTTCAGCAATTATGGTGTCGGTTTAGATTTTTCAGGCCCCGGAGTATTGGTTTACAGCACCGATAGAACCGGTACGGATGGCTATGATTTAGGTGATTATGTTTACGTACAAGGGACTTCTTTTGCTTCTCCCTATTCCGCCGGAGTGGCGGCTTTGGTCTTATCTCAGAATTCCAGTTTGACTTCGGCGCAGGTGGAAAAAATAATGCAATGCTCATGTAAAGACCTGGGTGCTCTAGGGTATGAAACCACTTACGGCTGGGGGTTTGTAAACGCTGAAAATGCCCTGCTGGAAACCGCCGAGAGCGATGTCGACAATGACGGAACTAGCAATCTATGCGATAACTGTCTGACGGCCTTTAATCCCACACAGGAAGATACCGACACCGACCAAAAGGGTGACTCCTGTGACAACTGCCCCGGCGTTTCCAATCCTCTTCAAGAGGACTCCGATGGAGATGACTTTGGGAATGCCTGTGACATCTGTCCGGATTTTTATAATCCTTTACAGCAACCCATAAAAGCAGGTGATGCCAACGCTGATAATAATGTCAACCTCTCGGATATAATCTTCAATGTTAATTATGTCTTTAAAGGTGGAGCGGCTCCTTCACCTATATGCCGGGGTGATGACAACGCCGATTCTGCGGTTAACCTGGGGGATATAATTTTCAAAGTCAACTACATTTTCAAAGGAGGACCCAAACCGGTCCAAGTATCGGTTTGCTGCCTGCAAGCTTAATCGAATAAGGATCTTACCCGCTTTACCTTTTTAGAAATTAAAGGTTATCCCCATCCTCATTTTTGGTTGTCCTTCTTTTACCTTGACTAATCCTGTGAAAGTTTCATAAATTAAAATTCAAATTATCGCCTATGCCGGAAAAATTTCTCAAGTTCAGGACAGATTTAATCATTACTTCCCAAAAGTTCGAAGGGGAAACTTTTTATGTTCTGAAAGACCCCCTCTCCCATAAGTTCTTCCGCATCAAAGAATGGGAATATTTCATCACTCAGAATCTGGACGGAAAAACTTCACCGGATGAGGTTTCGAACAGATTCCAGGAAAGATTCAATCTGGGATTAAGTCTAGAGTCTTTGAACCAGTTTATTGGAAGAATTGACCAGCTGGGTTTTCTGGAAAAAGAGGGGACTGAAAGGGAAGAGGAGAGAGTTTCCTTACGGGCCAAAAAGGAAAAAAACACCTTCCGAAGAATTTTATTTCTCAAACTGAAGGCTTTTGACCCGGATGCCTTCATCACCAAATTATTTAATAAGACCAAATTTGTCTTTACCAAGCCGTTTTTAATTTTTATGGGATTGATCATTCTTCTGGCTTCTTTAATCGCCATCTCAAGCTGGGGGGATATCAACTGGAGCATCGGTGGTCTGGTTTCGGTCACCAATCTTGTGGGGATCTGGCTGACAATTTTCTGGGTAATCTCCCTGCATGAATTTGCCCATGCCCTGACCTGCAAATATTATGGAGGAGAGGTGCGGGAGATGGGGTTTTTGCTGTTGTATTTCCAGCCCTGTTTTTATTCCAATCTTTCGGATGCCTGGTTTTTTTCCAAAAAGGCCAAAATCATAGTTTCTTTTGCCGGGGCTTTCTTTCAGATTTTCATCTGGGCTGCGGCCACCATTTTGTGGAGAATCACGGATACGGAGAGCGGGCTAAATCAGTTCTTTTTTGTCACCATGATAACATCCGGAGTAATTGTTCTGTTCAATTTCATGCCCTTGATTAAACTGGATGGCTATTACCTCCTCTCCGATTATTTGGAGATACCAAATCTGCGAGCCAAGGCTTTCGGGTATTTGGGAACCTGGTTCAAAAAGAAAGTTATGGGCCTTCCGCTTGAAATACCCCAAGTTTCAGCCAAAGAGAAGAAAGTGTATCCCATCTACGGGATACTCTCTTTAATCTATTCTTTTTTTCTGATTGGTTTTTTCTTCTTTAATTTGGCTAAGTTTTTAATCGATAAGTTACAATTCTTAGGATTGAGCTTGTTTTTGGTTCTGGCATTCTTTATTTTTAGGTATCCTCTGAGCTTGGGCTTAGCCAGCTTGAGGGAGATTTTTGCTCTAAGGAGAAAGAGCCTTATGCAACCCAAAAGCCTTCTGATTAAATTAGGGGTCTTGGTTCTTATAATTCTGGTGCTGGTCTTGGTCAAGTGGGAGTTGAAAGTTTCCCAGAACTGTGAGATTGCGGCCTTGGAGTATTATACCATTTCCAACCAAGCCGCATCTTTTATGGAAGAACAGTTGTTTATCGAAGGAGAGGATGAGAGAAGGCAGACCAATGTCTTGAAATTAATTTCAGCTGAATACGGTGTGGTCAATTTAGAGCCATTGGTCAAGGAGGGACAAAAGGTTCACAAGGGGGATCTGATTGCCCAGGTAAGCTCCAATCAGTATAAAAATGAACTGGCCACCACCACGGCTATGATCGATAAAGCCAAAGCCGATTATGCCATATTGAAGAAGGGGGCCCGGCCGGAAGAGTTGCAACAAGCCAATGATAATGTCCGTAAAATCGAAGCCCTGCTGACCAACAAACAGAAAGAAAAGGAAAGAAATGACGAGCTCCGGCAAAAGAAGCTGATTTCTCAGGAAGAATATGATAAAAAATTTTCTGAGTTTCAGGCCCTGGAGTCCGACTTAGCTATTGCCAAGAATACTTTGCGACTTTTGCAATTGGGAGCCAAACCGGAGGAATTGGCCAAAGCCCAAGCCGAAATCCAGCGACTGGAAGCCAAAGCCAACTACCTAAAACAGCAGATTCAAGCGCAAGATTTAAAATCTCCCATCTCCGGAATCGTGACCAACGTCCGGCCCAAAGGGGATTTAATCAGCATAGCCCGCCTGGATACTGTCAGAGTTTTAATCTCTGCCAGCGAAAAGGATATGGATGTGATTAAAGCGGGACAAAAGGTGAAAGCCAAGGTCAGAGCTTATCCCGGAAAATCATTTTATGGTGTGGTGACCAAAGTTGGTCAGCAGGCAGAAAAGCAAAGTAATAAAAACGTGTTTGTAATCACGAGTAAAGTCGATAACTCTAACTTTTATTTGAAACCGGGGATGACCGGCCAGGCCAAGATTTATTGCGGTAAGAGAAGTTTGTTAAATTTATTGACCAGAAAAATAATTCGTTGGTTCAGGGTGGAGGTCTGGTCCTGGTTCTAAGCAGCGAAAGAGTTTATAAGTTCTTTCCTGCATTGAAATCGGCTCTTAATTTCACATATTCTATATATTGTATTTAAAATTTTCTAAGACACAATAAGTGGGACTTATTTGTTTAAAAATTTGACAATATGCAAAGTTTTTCCTTGACAAATCCCTTTGATTTGTTTATTATTTGCACAGAGATTCAACGGGAGGTGTGCGGTAGTCCGTCTAGGGTACGGTTTCCTCTCTCGCTAATCTTATAAGGTTTTCCAAAGATATGGAGTTGCTAATTAAGATTTTTAACTCAAATGCAAGGAGGTGATGAGGCTATGAAAGAACTCATCCTGGAGGTAGAGGAACTAGAACAGAGAATTGCCCCTGGCTCAGCTTCAAACGGAGCCGGCTAAGGAATAGTAGTTCTCTACAGTTTGTTTAGTTAAATTTAACTAAACACCTCCTTTTGAGCCCCCTTAAAGGGGGCTCAGCTATTTTATGGCACTTATTTTTTTGATAATTTTGCCACCGACTCAATATGAAAAGTATGGGGGAACATATCCAGCGGCTGAACTAATTCAAGATTATACTGGCTTTCACACAGAAGTTTTAAATCTCTGGACAAAGTAGCCGGGTTGCAGGAGACATAGATAATTTCAGGCGGGGACAGTTTCAAGATATTTTCAACCACCTGGGGATGCAGACCGGCCCGGGGTGGGTCAATCACAACTAAATCGAAAGTTTCTCTTCTTATCAGTGCCAAAGCCAGAAAAATTTTGGCTTCTTCGCAGGTAAACTGGCAGTTGGATATTTTATTTAGCTCTGCATTCTTTTTGGCATCCTGGACTGTTTTGGAATTTGATTCCACTCCTACAACTTTTTGTGATTGTTGGGCTAAATAAAAGGAGATGGTACCGGTTCCGGAATACAAATCTAAAACCGTTTCCTTTCCTTTCAAATCTGCCATCTCCAAAATCACTTCGTATAATTTTTCCGCCTGCTCGGTGTTGGTCTGAAAGAAAGAATTAGCCGAGATTTCAAACACGAAATTACCGATTTTTTCAGTAATAAAATTTTTTCCCGCTAACACTTCCTCTTTTTCTCCTACCGCTATTTGAGCTTTATGAGGATTGATATTCCTGGCCACGCTTTTAATCTGGGGAAATTTTTCTGAAAGCCTTTGGGCTAAAATTTTCCCTTGTGGGAAATTCCCCTGGTCGGTCACTATATTGACCATTACCTCACCCGTATTTTTTCCCTCCCGGATGGTTAAAAAACGCAGGAGCCCCTGATGGGTCTTCAAATCGTAAATTGAAATTTGATTTTCTCTCACAAATTCCTGAATGAATTGCACAATCCGGTTAGATATCTCTGATTGCAGATAACATTTATCCAGATTGAAAACCAGGTCAAATCTGTCTTTTTTATGCAGCCCCAGAATCGGTAAATTATCAGGTCCGGTGCTGAAGGAAAATTCCATTTTGTTGCGGTAGAAAAAAATCTCCGGGGAGGGTAGGGCTGGTTTGACCGGAGGATGCAAAAAACCTCCTATATGTTCCAGAGTTTCCTGCACCTGTTTGGTTTTGAATTCAACTTGTTGGGGATAATCTAAATTCTGCCAAGTACACCCCCCGCAGGTTCCGAAGTGAGAGCAGAGGGGGCCGACCCTGAAAGAGGAAGGAGAAATTATTTCTAAGGATTGGGCTTCCGCGTAATTGGGTTTTAGTCTGGTGATTTGGGCTTTTACCAAATCTCCGGGAAGAGCCGATTCTACGAAAAAAGTGAAGTCTTCGACTTTGGCAATCCCTTTCCCCCCCAAAGCCAAGTCCGTGACTTTCAGTTCAATTTGTTCTCCTTTTTTGAAAGGTAATCTCTGCGTCCGACTCACCTTGTTTATAAAAACTCCCGGGGGTCGGCGATTTTCCCTTTCACAGCCGAAGCCGCCACCGTGGCCGGACTGGCTAAATACACCTGCTGCTTGGGTAGCTTCCAGTTGAAGGTAGAAATTATCTTGTCATCTTCAAAGAAATTGAAGGAATTTGACCCCGGATACAGAAATAAGCAACCAGACTGCAAAAAGGTTTTGATTAAATTTTTCTTCAGAGCGCTTAAATAAACCTTCGTAGAACCGGGTATGACCGCCATTTTAACCTCTTTGGGAATTTTTCTGCCTTTCAGGATTCTGGCGGCAATTTCCAAATCTTCCAAGTTAGAATCGGTGGAGGCACCTAAAATGGCCCAGCTGATTTTATGTTTTTTGACTTTGGCCAAGGGTCTAATTTCTACCTCCGGGCCTACTATGCCGATCTGCGGCTCCAGCCAGGAAAGCTCCAAATCCAGCTTGGCCGAATATTCGGCCTGGGCATCTGCCACAACCAAATTAGAGGATTTGCCGTAGGGGGCTGAAAGATATTTTTTTACCGTGGTATCGCAGGGAACTATACAGCTGAAAATAGGTTTACCGCTTACCTGCTGACACAAAGTCATTCTTTCTTTGACAGGTAATTTTTCTATTACCGTCCCGCAGAATTCAAACCCTTTGCCGGTAAAATTTGGTTCTTTGAGTTTGGCGCTCAAAAATAAACTTATATCCTTGGCGAAAATTCCTTCTGAAAGCGTGCCGCTCAAGTTCACCTTGACTGTCTCCGGAACTTTCAGGCTTATTTTACCCTGGCTCAAAAATTCTGCCAAGGAATTGTTATTTAGGTTAATATTTAAAATTCCCAGACCGCCCAGGGCTGAGAATTCAGGATCCAAAGTGGCGGTCAGCTGATAGGGGGAAACCATTTTATTTTCTACCACCGTTTGATAAGGCAGCCCCTCCTGCGAAGCGAAAATGTTTCTGATTTTATGTTCTTTGAGCAGTTTTTTAAAATTGAGGTAAGAAAAATTGTTCTCCTCCGGATTAAAATGGGGCAGCAAAATAATAATCTTAGAAGGAGAAGAAATTTTTTTAGGTCCTAAATTTTGCAGCTCTGCCATTAGAAAATTCAAATTCCGGTTCAGAATTACCCAATCCGGCTCAATTTCGAGATTTTCATTTACCCTGACTGTCTGCGGGCCTGCTTTGGAAGCCAGAATCTTCTGGATTAAAGTATGCTTAGAACTGCCGGCCGGGGCACTGAAGGAAAATTCCAGCTGCTGATATTTTAGAACCCTGGGCCTTTCCAGAATTCCGAATTTTCTTCTCCATTTGTAAAATGCGCCGGCGGTGATTCCCAGCTCGGCTCCGGCTTTTTCATCCTCTCCCCATCTTTCCCACAGCTCTTTGATTTTAATTTTGGGATATTTGAGCAAGGAGAGTTTGGGAATCCTTTTTTTGGTTCTCCAGTAGGTAACCAGCTGGGTCCGCACCCCTAAAGCTTCGGCCACCTTTTTATCCGTTTTATATAAAAATAAAAGCCGGCTTAATTCGGCTTTGCTCAGCTTTCTCATTTTTTGGCTTTTAGTTTTTTATAGACCGAATTGAGACTGACTGAAATTACTTTGGTCTCCGCCAAAACCGGCATAAAATTGGTGTCGCCGTTCCAGCGCGGCACTATATGGATATGGACGTGGTCATGAATTCCGGCACCGGCGGCTTGGTTCAGATTTACCCCCAGGTTTATTCCGTCCGGCTTTAAAGCTTTTTTTAAATTCTTTACCCAGGCCTGTGAAAGCCGCATCATCTCGAATGCCTCCGGCAGGGTTAAATCTTCTAATTTAGCTTTGTGGCGCTGGGCTACTACCATCAGGTGCCCGGAATTATAAGGATAGAGATTTAAAATTACAAAGGCGTGTTTACCCCGGTGTAGGATGAAATTTTCTTGATCTTTTTTCTCTTTCAGCCGTTTACAGAAAATGCAGCCCTTTTCTTTTTTTCCGGACACAAATTTTTCTCTCCAGGGAGCCCACAAATTTTTCATCTAAACCGTAACTGTAATTTTCTTCCGGATTATGCAATTTAACCACTTTTTTGGCAAAAGATTATCTTAAAAATACAGTCTCCGGCTGGTGGTGTCAACTGTTTTTTGAATTATTTTAGTTGACAAGTATTTGGACAAAATTAACTTAAAAATTATGCTAATTAATCCTCAAATTCGGGAACTGATTCTACGGGCTTTGCAGGAAGATATCGGGAGAGGTGACCTTACCACCCGATTCATAATCCCCAGAAATCAAAAGGGCAAAGCTATTATCTTTTCCAAATCTGAAGGCATTTTAGCCGGTCTTCCGGTGACTATCCTGACTTTTAAACTTTTGGATTCTAAGGTAAAATTTAGAAGTTTCAAAAAAGATGGGGGTAAGATTAAGAAAGAGGATAAAATTTTACAAATTTATGGAAAAACACAAGCCATTTTGTCGGCTGAAAGAACCGTCCTAAATTTTTTGCAAAAACTTTCCGGTATTGCCACCTTGACTGCTCAATTTGTCAGGCGGGTCAAATCAACACCAGCCAAAATTTGTGATACCAGAAAGACCACCCCTTTGTGGAGGAGTTTGGAAAAATATGCAGTCAAACTCGGAGGTGGAACCAACCATAGATTTGGTCTGGATGATATGATTTTAATCAAGGACAACCATATCCAAGCGGCCGGTTCGATAACCGAGGCGGTCAAACTGGCTAGCCAGAAAAATAAAAGAAATGTTCCGATTGAAGTCGAGACTCAAAATTTGAGAGAAGTCAAAGAAGCCCTGAAAGCCGGTGTTGATTTTATAATGCTGGACAATTTTTCTCTTAAGAACTTGAAATTGGCGGTGAAAATCATCAGGGACCTTGAAAGGAAGAATAAAAAGAAAATCAAAATCGAAGCCAGCGGCAATGTGAACTTAGAAAATGTCAAAAAAATTGCCCGAACCGGTGTTGATCTAATTTCGGTGGGGAAAATTACCCACTCTGCACCGGCTTTGGATTTCAGCTTGAAACTAGTATGAAAAAAAATGTTTCGATATTGGCTGAGGAGCTTCTCTCTCAACTTAGGAAAAAAGAGGAGTTTTTCTCTCTTGAAAAACTGGCTCAGGATTTGAAAGTTAATCCGAAAGAGTTAAAACCAGCCAAAAAAGAGTTGGAAAAATGGGGGTATAAGATTGAAGCTGACAGCAAAAGTGGGTACAGGCTGGCCAAAATTCCGGATTTACTGTTGCCGATGGAGATTAAGCATGGTTTGAAGAACAAAACTTTGGGTCGGGAAATTCATTCCTACCAAGCTTTAAAATCGACTAACGATCTGGCTTTTGACTTAGCTGAAGCGGAGGCCCCGGAGGGGACTTTAGTCGTGGCTGAAAAACAGAGTAAGGGAAAAGGAAGATTAGGTCGAAGCTGGTTTTCTCCTCCTAAATTGGGAATCTGGATGAGTCTGATTTTAAGGCCTCCACTTTTACCATCGCAAGCTCCCGGCCTTTCCATCGCGGCCAGTCTGGCTCTGGTTTTGACTACCCAAGAGCTGACCGGACTGCCGGCTTTTATCAAATGGCCCAATGATGTAATTGTGAACAACCGAAAATTCTGCGGAATTCTGACCGAACTTTCTGCCGAGCTGGATAAAATCAATTTTGTCATTCTGGGTGTGGGGGTAAATATTAACCAGACCGAACGAGATTTTCCCAAAGATTTGCGAAATATCGCCACCTCTTTGAGAATTGAGAAGGGAGAGCAGGTATCACGAGTCGATTTCCTGAAAAGATTTCTGGAAAAATTCGATACCATCTATCTGCAGTATAAAAAAACCGGG